>NZ_JBOFOR010000078.1:0-24052 GCF_051659545.1 Romboutsia sp.
AGCTAAAAAACTACTAAACTCTGCAGAAAATTGGAGTACTCTAGATATGTTTGGGGGAGGCTTGATAAGCTCTATGGCTAAACACAGCAAAATAGATGATGCTCAAATGCAATTTTCTAGAATATCAAATTTAGTAAAATCTTTCAATAAAGAACTAGAAGATGTAAACCTTAATGGAGTTGGTTTTTCAAGTACAACAAAGACCTTTGATATTTTCTTTGACAATATATTTAGTGACCTTTCAGTAAATAGACATATAACGGAATCTTACGAAGATGTATGTAAGCTAGAAAGAAGTGTCAATAATATTATAAATAGTTTAAATATCAATAAGGACAGGCTAAATATGGGAGTTATATCTAAAACTAATGAATATGATGAATTTGTAAAAAGTATAAATTAACTAAAAATAAAATAAATAGGAGCGATGCTATGAAATTAGCAGTATTTGATTTTGATAGAACCTTATTTCCAAAAGACACTATACCATACTTGATGAAACAATGGTACAAGCTACAGTATCCTAAAAATAAAATAATAAAAATATACATAAAGCTATTACCCGCATATGTGGTATATAAACTAGGTATAGGTGGAACAGAAACAAATGTAAAATTAAGAAACATAGCAGTAGAAGGCTTTGATGGTTTATTCAAAGGAATGAGCAAAAACCAAATAGAAGAATTCTTCCATAAAAGTAGCGAAAGCCTGTACAATGAGCTAAACAAAGACATAGTCAACAAAATAATAGAAGCACAACAAAAAGGTATGCACACAGTAATAATAAGTGGAGCCTATGAGCCACTACTACAGATTATAGGAAAAAATCTAAACATAGACACAGTAATAGGTACAAAATTACCCTATGATAGCAATGAATTTTACAACCATAATCAAAAACTAATATTAGTAGAAGGAGACAAAAAAGTAGAAGAACTTGAAAAGTATTTTACAGAGGAAATAGACTGGCAAAGTAGCTACTTTTACACAGACAGTATACGAGATATTAAGTTATTAGAACTTGTAGGTAACCCTGTTGCAGTTAACCCAGATACACACTTATTAAACCATGCACAAAAACAAAATTGGCAAATAATATAGCTAAATTAAGCAAATTATTTTAATATATTAATTTTAAAATTTGGACAAAGTAAGAGAGAAATATAACATTTAAAAGGAAGTGACATAATGATTTTCAATATCCATGAAACTGCAAAAGAGCAAATAGACAAGCTATTAAAAGAAGCGTCAAAACAAGAAAAATCTTTTAGAATCTACATTCGTAGAGTGTCTGGCTGACGAGGTCCCGTTTGGGATGTAGCTCTGGATGAGCCTACAGAAAAAGATGAGATACTTGAAGCAGATGGCTACAAGATATTTATGAGAAAAGAAATGATATCAAAAATTAGTAACGTAGAAATTTACTACCAATACGGCATAAGTAAAAGTGGTTTTAGAGTTTTGACTGATATGATGTGGAAACTACAATACAAATATGAAGATTGGGCAAAATCAAATTTTGAAACTAAATAATAGATAAATAAGAAATGTAATTGTGACGGACTGGCTTCCGGCATTGGAAGTTACCAAAATGGTAGATGCTGCAGTAATTCACGGTGGACAAGGAACTGTACAAACTACTGTTATAGCAGGGGTACATTTTGTTGGAATCGGAATGCAACCAGAGCAAGATATGAATATTTATGTATATAAACAATTTGGTAATGCTATTCAGATAAGAAAAAGGCTTAGGATAACTCCTAGGCTTTTTTTATAAAAATGTTAACAAATTATAATAAGTTGCATATAATAAAATAAAATGAAAGATTATAAAAATAACTTGCAAAACCGATAATAATATACTACAATTAAATTATAAATAATAAATACTAAATAACTAGTAAATAAGGAGGATTTGAATATGAACTCAAACTTTGAAATGGTATACTTTGGATACGAAAAGGATATGGATTACGACTTTGAACCAGAGCATGATGAAGAATAAATGAAATTTTTAAAGATAAGTATTCATTAAATTTTTCAAAATGAAATTTGTAAAAATAAAAGGTCATAACGACTAAAAATAGGAGTTAAAAATGAAATCTAAAATATAAAAGCCCTAACTAATTATGAAAATAATATAAGTTAAGGGCTTTTTAATGTATAAAAATAAGAAGTATGATGCTTAATATGGCGAAGTTGTACTATATTTGAAACTTGTATATAATAGAGATATATTAACTATGATTTATGGAATCAGGAATTAGAGTTAACCAATTATTTTCATGAATACATGAACAGGTAATCTTGAAAAACGTAATTTTAGGGGGATAAATATGAATTACGAAATAAAACTAATAAAAAAAGAACAGCACAAAACTAGTCAATGGTCAGGGGGAACCACAACTCAGCTATACATATATCCAGAAAATTCACAGTATGACAAACGAGACTTTTTATTTAGAATAAGCTCAGCAAAAGTACAAATAGAAGAATCAACATTTACAAATCTTCCTGGAATAAACAGAGAAATAATGATACTAGATGGAGAACTAGATCTATACCATGAAGGACACCACCAAGTAAAACTAAAAAAATATGACAAAGACAGCTTCAGTGGAGACTGGTGTACTAAAAGCTATGGAAAAGTTACTGACTTTAACCTAATGATGAACACAGGATGCAGTGGAAAACTAGAACATCTAAAACTAGAAAAAGATAACTCTAAAAGCATCTATCTAGAAAATCTTTGTAAGAGTGAAAAACAAACCTATATAATTTACTGTGCAACTGGAAACGTCACAATAAAATTAGAGGAAAGCATAGAATTAACCCAAGAAGACGTATTAATACTAATAGTTAATAAGGATAAGAATATAAAAAATAATTTAGAAAATAACCTAAATAAAATAAATATAGAAAACAAACTAGAAGAAGCAAACATAGTAATTAGCACTGTATATATTGGTTAAAACACATACAAAAGGTATAATAGATATTAAGTAATATGTCAAAAGGTAATGGGGGAAACATGGAGTATAATCATAAGTTATATAACATTATAGACGAAGCGGTCTTTGTTCTAAAAGACAATGAAGTGCAGTGGATAAATAGATACTCATTGAGATTTTTCGATGAAAATGAAATATTACAAAAAAACTGCTATGAATTGTTTAATCTTAAGGAAGAACTAATTGAAGACATAATAGTAGAGCACAGCTCAAGAAGAAAATTCAAAATAAAATATATAGAAACCTTAGATTCAAATTCTAAAGTAATTATTATGTCATGCATTAATGACTATAAAGATAATAATGTTAGACTTCATTGCTTAGAAACAGTTGTACAATCCATTGATAATGGTATAGTGCTAACTGATATTGATGGAAATGTAGTGTTGTACAATAAGTGGCAAGAATCTTTAGACAACAACAAAAAGGAAGATGTACTAGGTAAAAAAATATGGGACGTATATGGCTATGGAAAAGAAAATGAATCAGAACATAGAAGAGTGTATAACACTAGAGCCCCTATTAAAGATGCCTATAAAATATTTTCTTACCAATCAGCACATTATAGTACCTACCCTATAGAGCTAGATGAAAATGTAGTTGGAGTATTCTCAGTAAGTACTAATGAAAAAATACTACAAGATTTATTAGTTGAAACTATAGAAATAAAACGTAAAATAGCAGATAGGAATATACAAGACGCGCAGAAGTATGACAACAAAAATGGGACAAGGTATGAATTTTCATCAATTGTAGGTGGTGAAAAAATAGGCAACTTAATAAATTTATCTCAAAAAATAGCACTGCTAGAAAGTAATATTTTAATAATAGGTGAAACTGGAACGGGTAAAGAAGTGTTTGCCCAAAGTATACATAATCATGGAAAAAATAAAAATCATCCATTTATACCAATTAACTGTGCAGCAATCCCCGAAAATCTTCTAGAGAGTATATTGTTTGGTACTGTAAAAGGTTCCTATACAGGTGCTGCAGATACACCAGGATTATTTGAGGAAGCAGAAAAAGGAACTGTTTTTTTAGACGAGTTAAACTCTATGCCTATAGCTATGCAAACAAAATTGCTTAGAGTACTACAGGAGAGAAGGACAACTAGAATTGGATCAAATAAGATGTATAACATAGAATGTAGAGTAATAACTGCAATAAATGAAGAACCCAAAGTATTAATAAATGAGAATAGATTAAGACAAGATTTATTTTATAGAATATCTAGCTTAAATATTAAGATTCCACCTCTTAGAGAAAGGAAGGAAGATATAGAATTATTAACTAAGTATTATATATCGAAGTATAATATAAAGCTTGATAAGAAAATAGAAGGTATTAATATAGATGTTTTAAACATACTAAAAGAACATAATTGGCCAGGAAATGTTAGGGAACTTGAACATATAATGGAAAATATTTTTATAGCATGTGAAGACAACAAAAAAATAATCGACTTAGATTGTTTGACGGAGTATATAAAAGATGAATTAAGCTTGAAAAAACAAAGTGAAGAATTTAGTAAAAATCATACTTATAGAACCGATACAAAGGATTTAGAAGAAAATAAATATGTAGATATAGATATAAATATTGTTGATGAGATTAAAGAGGATTTATCTTTGACAGAAATTTTAAATAACATTGAAAGAAAAATAATATTAAATGTACTAGAAGAAAATAATTGGAATATATCTAAGTCTTCAAAAAAGTTAAATATAATAAGACAAAGCTTGATTTATAGAATTAGAAAATTAGACATAATCAAGGATTAAAAGTTTAAATTGATAGAGTTAATATAAAGATTGGGGAATGTAAATGGATTTTCGAAAATTAAGTTACTTTGAAGCGGTATGTAGACTAGGGAACTTTACTAAAGCATCAAAAGAACTACATGTATCACAACCGTCAGTTACAATGGCAATTCGAAGCTTAGAAGAAAATTTGAACGTACAACTTATAAAGAGAAATAGGGAAGGAATAGTGTTAACTGCAGAAGGTGAAATTTTATATAAAAAAACACAGCATATACTTAGTGAACTTGAAGAAGTAAAAAAAGAGATTCAAACTATTGCTACAAGAAAAAATACAACAATTCAAATTGGTTACTCTGTTCAGATGCGTCATGCAATATTAAATATTGTAAATAAATTCAAAGATAAATATACAAATGTAAATCTTATTACAAATGAAAGTTCAACACCATCAATTATAAAACAGATTGAAGATGGAATATTAGATTTAGGAGTCGTAGTATTGACAAAAGAAACAAGGGAACATTATAAAATATATCCACTTTTCAACGGTGAGATTAAAGTATGTATTAGTAAAAAAAATCCATTAAGTAAAAATAAAAAAATCACTTTTGAAACCTTTGAAAAAGAAACATTAATATCATTATCACTTAATGATCCTAAGGATAGCTTTATTTTTAAAATAATGAAAGAATTTTATGAGGATAATACAATTACAATAAAACCTAAGTTTTCATCCTTGCAATTAGAATCGTACTTCCAACATATAGCTAATAACGATGGAATAGGAGTTACTTTTCATGATATTTGGTTTAATTGTTATCAATATAATATAAATAGCACTAAAGAATTGCCTTATATGGAAATACCATTTGAACCTCCATGTATTTACACGGTTGGTATTATTACTAAGAAAAAACAAACTATAAGTAAAGATACAAAGTCTTTTATAGAATATGTAAAGAGTGAACTAGAAGAGTCATATAAGTTCAGCTTATAATACTATAAAGATTCTATATTATACAATAAATCCCCACAATGATAACATAATATTGTGGGGATTATATTTATATTGGGGGAGTCAAAATATGAAAAGTTTTATTCAAGGTGCAAAAGAGATTGAAGATTATTTGGTTGAAATTAGAAGACATCTGCACAGACATCCAGAATTAGAATCAGATTTACCTAAAACAACTAAATATGTAAAAGAAAAACTAACAGAAATAGGGTGTAAGCCAGAAGAAATATGCAAAAGTGGAATAGTAGCAACGATTGGAGGTAATAAGCCAGGTAAAACAATATTATTACGAGCTGATATGGATGCTTTACCTATGCAAGAAGAAAGTGGACTTGAATATACTTCGCAACATTTGGGAATAGCCCACACCTGTGGACATGATATACACACATCATTTTTAATTGGAGCTGCTAAATTACTTAAAGAAAGAGAAGGTGAAATCGAAGGTACTATTAAACTTATGTTCCAGCCTGGTGAAGAATCACTTACAGGAGCATTAGATATGATTAAATCAGGTATCCTAGAATCGCCAAAAGTTGATTGTGCAGTTGGAATGCATGTACAGCCATTATTACCATTAAATCATCTAAACTATGCAAAAGGACCATTCTTAGCATCAACAGATATTCTTAGAATAACAATACAAGGAAGAAGTTGCCATGCTAGTCAACCACATATGGGAATAGACCCAATCAATATTGCAGCACATATCATACTATCACTACAATCACTACAATCAAAACTAGTACCATCTAATGAACCTGTAGTTCTTAATATCTGTGAAGTTAAATCAGGTAATACAAGTAATGTAGTTCCAGAACAAGCAATATTAACAGGAACACTTAGAACATTTAACCCACAACTAAGAAAAGAAATAATTGAACAGTGTGACAAAATAATAAAATTAACATCGCAAGCTTTTGGTGCAACTTCTAAGCTTGAGATATTAGAAAGTTGCCCATCTGCTATTAATGATAAAAAGTTAGTTGATGAAATTAAAGAATATATTCCTAACCTAGGAATAGACTTTGTCTCAGACCCTAATTACAGAATGCAAGTATCAGACGACTTTGGTTTTATCTCAGAGTTAGTACCAAGTATATTATTTATAATTGGATGCAAGCCAGATGGTATAGAAAGTAGCCATAATCACAACTCAAAAGTTATATATAATGAAGAGGTACTACAGATGGGTGCGGCATTGTTTGCACAGTGCGCATTTGATTACTTGAAAAATAATAAATAAAAATAAAAGGAGTGATTATTTTGACAGCTATTTATGCATTTACTATTATATTAGCTATATTTGCAATTGGTGATATTTCTTCTTCAAAAACTAATGCTTTATTGTCACAGGCTTTGGTTGGTGCTGTATTATTACTTGCTTACTATTGGTTAGGTTTGCCGAATACTTTGGTTGAAGACGCTGGGATAGATAAGATAGGATTTGTAATAAGTGGTATATTAATTGCTGGTGTAGGTACTACTATAAACTTTAAAGAACTTATAAGACAGTGGAAAACGATTACAATAGCTGTTGTATCAGTGGTTGTAGGTGTAATGGGTATAGTACTAATTGGAGGAATGATTATAGGAAAAGAACAAGCTATAGCAGGAGCTCCAATTTTCGCAGGTTCTATATCAGCTGTAATTATAATGAGTGAGCATTTTAATGCTAATGGGATGGAGTATCTCTCAGCGCTTTGTAGCATGTTACTAACGGTACAGACTTTCGTAGGGCTTCCATTGTCTACAATTATGATGCGTAAGGCATCTGTTGATTTCTTAAAAGACCGTAAAAATATTGAATTATACGCAACAATAAATGATAGACAAGAAAATACTACAAAGAAATTATTAAATTTACCATCAGAAATGAGTACTGGTATAGTTATATTAGCTAAACTTGCTATTGCAGCTTCAATAGCAAATGTATTATCAGGATTAACAAATGGTACTATTCACTACATGGTAATGTCATTATTTATGGGTGTGTTATTAACAGCTATAGGATTCTTAGATGAAAACTCTATGAATAAAACAGGTTGTTCAGGGTTATTTATGGTATTAATACTAGCTGGATTATTTAAGAGTTTTGCCTATATATCTCCTAAAGATGTGCTTGGGATGATAGTTCCTTTAGTTGTTATATTAGGGGTTGGAAGTATACTTACAGGTATAATGGCATTTATATTAGCTAAAGTAACAAAGGTTAATAGTTATTTAGCTATTGCATTAGGGTTAACTTGTATGTATGGTTTCCCAACTACATTATTTATATCAGAAGATGTAGCTAAAGCTTATGGAAAAAATGAAGAAGAGCATACTGCACTTAGAAATTATTTAGTACCAAAGGTTGTAACAGCGGGAATAGCTACTGTTACAATAGCATCAGTAATCATTGCTAGTTTTGCAATAAAGTTTATCTAATATTTAAATCATAAACAAGGAGTGTATATTATGCCATATGGAGTTGTAATTAATTGCCTAGTGGTTGTGATAGGAGGATTTTTGGGGAGTATTCTTGGAAAGCGTATACCAAAGAGAATAAGTCAGTATTTATCTATATTATTTGGGATAACATCAATTACTATTGGAATTAGTTTAATAAACAAAATGAATTCACTATCTGCAGTGATGTTAGCCTTAATATTAGGAGCAATTATAGGAGAAGGATTTTATATTGAGGATAAGATAAAAAAACTATCTCTTAGCCTTAAATCTCTAGCCAAACCTTTTTTAGGGAATGAAAAAGAAGATAGTTCTACAGAAAAGTTTGTAAGTGTATTAGTTTTAATTTGTACAGGAAGTACAGGATTAATGGGTGCGATGACTGAAGGTATGGCAGGAGATGCATCTATATTAATTGCAAAATCAGTTCTAGATTTATTTGGAGCTGCAATATTTGCATCCACAATGGGAATATCAATATCATTAATAGCTATTCCACAATTTATAATATATATAATATTATTCTTATTATCAAGATTTATAATGCCATATATTACACCAGCAATGATAGGAGACTTTATGGCATGTGGTGGAGTGATAGCTATTGTTACAGGACTTAGAATATCAGAAATAAAATCAATGAATGTTTCTAGTCTACTTCCAGCTTTAGTAATTGTTATGCCAGCGTCTTGGTTATGGGTGATGATATTTAATTAGAAACTTGGCATTTGCCAAGTTTCGTTTTATGTAACACAGAATTTAGACAAAATACCATTGTATAAAATTTATACGCATTAAATGTATAGAATTTATACAATGGTGTATAAAATTTATCCATTAAAAATATTTCTTTCAAAAATAATATATTAAAAAAACTAAAAATTGTGAATTTTAGCTAGGTTTATATTTTAAAAATACAAAAAGTATTTTGGCATAAATATTGCTTATATAAACTATGTAGAAATAAAGCACATTTAAACAAAAGGAGAGATTGGTTATGAATAAAGTTTTGATTGATGGAAGTAGTTTAACTATAGAGGAAGTAGTTAATGTTGCTAGAAATGGTCATGAAATATCATTAACTTTAGAGGCATTACAAAAAGTAAAAATAGCTAGAGATTTAGTAGATAAATTAGTAGAAGAAGAAAAAATGATCTATGGAATAACAACAGGATTTGGAAAGTTTTCAGATACTGTAATATCTAAAGAAGATACAAAAACACTACAAAGAAATTTAATAATAAGTCATGCTTGTGGAGTGGGAAAACCTTTGGACGAGGAGGTTGTTAGAGCAATAATGTTACTTAGAGTAAATGCGTTATCAAAGGGACACTCTGGAATAAGAATTGAAACTCTTAATACTCTAATAGATATGATAAATAAAGGTGTTCACCCTATAATACCTGAAAAAGGTTCGCTAGGAGCATCAGGAGATTTAGCACCATTATCACACATGGTACTAACTATGATAGGTGAAGGAGAAGCAATATATAAAGGAGAAAGAATGACATCTAAAGATGCTATGGAAAAAGCAGGTGTGCCAGTTGTAGAATATCTTTCTTCAAAAGAAGGTCTAGCTTTAATAAATGGTACCCAAGTAATGACAGCAGTAGGTGCATTAACAGTATATGACTCTATAAACTTACTAAAAACAGCAGATATAGCATTAGGATTAACAATGGAATCTCTAAATGGAATAAAATGTGCAATGGATGAAAAAGTTCATCAAGTAAGACCTCATAAGGGCCAAATAAATACAGCTAAAAACATACTAGATTTATTTGAAAATAGTGAAATGGTATCTAAGCAAGGAGAAATAAGGGTACAAGATGCATACTCTTTAAGATGCTCACCTCAAATACATGGTGCAAGTAAAGATGCAATAGAATATGTAAAAAATAAATTAAACATTGAAATAAATTCAGTAACTGATAACCCAATAATATTCCCAGAGGTAGAAGAAATAATCTCAGGAGGAAACTTCCATGGTCAACCAATGGCACTTAGTTTCGACTTTTTAGGAATAGCATTATCAGAAATAGCAAATATATCTGAAAGAAGATTAGAAAAATTAGTTAACCCAGCTCTTAACCATGGATTACCAGCATTCTTAGCTAACAATGGAGGGCTAAATTCAGGATTTATGATAGTACAATACAGTGCAGCTTCACTTGTATCAGAGAACAAGGTCTTAGCTCATCCAGCAAGTGTAGATTCTATACCATCATCTGCAAACCAAGAAGATCATGTATCTATGGGTACAATAGCAGCAAGAAAAGCTAGAGAGATAATGGAAAATGCAAGAAAAGTAGTAGCTATGGAAATATTAGCAGCAGCTCAAGCTATTGACTTAAGAGGTAAGAAGACATTAGGAAAAGGAACAGAAGCTGCATATAAAGTAGTTAGAGAGCATACTACTTTTGTAGATAAGGATAGAATAATGTACCTTGATATAAATATATGTGAAGATATAATAAAGAAAAATTTAATAGTAGAAGAAGTAGAAAAAGCATTAGAAAAAAGCTTATTAGTAGATGAAGAAATTTTAGTTGAAAGCACAATATAAAGATTGAGGGGGATTTTATGATGGAAGCTGTTTTAAATAATATAAATAAAGATATACAAGAATCAATGAGTATAAAAATAACTCATATTCCAAAAGAAGTTCCAAAGTTTATAGAAGGAATAAGAAGAGCGCCTAAAAGAGATGCAAAACTATCTCAAAGTGATATAAAGTTAGCTTTAAAAAATGCTTTAAGATATATACCAGAGGAATATCATGAAGAGCTAGCGCCTGAATTTTATAATGAATTAATGACAATGGGTAGAATATATGGATATAGATTTAGACCAGAAGAAAATTTAAAAGGTAAAGATTTTGCGGAATATGAAGGAAGATGTACAGAAGGTAAGGCATTCCAAACAATGATAGACAACAACTTAGATTTTGATATAGCTCTATACCCATATGAGCTTGTTACATATGGTGAAACAGGTCAAGTATTCCAAAACTGGATGCAATATGTAGTAATAAAAGAATACTTAAAAGTATTAACTCAGGATCAAACTTTAGTTATACAATCAGGTCATCCACTAGGATTATTTAAATCAAAGCCGGATGCACCAAGAGTAATTATAACAAATGGGCTAATGATAGGAATGTTTGATAATTTAGAAGACTGGAAAAGAGCAGCTGCTATAGGTGTATCTAACTATGGACAAATGACTGCTGGAGGTTGGATGTATATAGGTCCTCAAGGAATAGTACATGGAACATACTCAACATTATTAAATGCAGGAAGATTAGTTCTTGGAGTAGATCAACATTCAGACTTAAAAGGAAAACTATTTGTAACATCAGGACTAGGTGGAATGAGTGGTGCTCAAGGTAAGGCAGCAGAAATAGCTGGAGCGGTTGGTATAATAGCTGAAGTTGACTTATCAAGAATAGAAACTAGACATTCTCAAGGATGGGTAAGTAAAGTAGCATTTACTTGTGAAGAAGCTTATGCATTAGCTAAAGAATATACAGATAAAGAAGAACCATGTGCTATAGCATATCACGGTAATATAGTTGATTTATTAGAATATGCAGTAGAAAACAATATTCACATAGATTTATTATCAGACCAAACATCTTGTCATGCTGTTTATGATGGTGGTTACTGTCCTCAAGGAATTGACTTTGAAGAAAGAACTAGATTATTAGCAGACAATAAAGAAGAGTTTATTAAATTAGTTGATAAAACTCTAGTAAAACACTTTAACTTAATCAAAGAGTTACACAAAAGAGGAGTATACTTCTTTGACTATGGAAACAGCTTTATGAAGGCCGTATATGATGCAGGATGTATAGAAATTTCTAAAAATGGTGTAGATGAAAAAGATGGATTCATATTCCCATCATATGTTGAAGATATATTAGGACCACAATTATTTGACTATGGATATGGACCATTTAGATGGGTATGTTTATCAGGAAAGGAAGAAGACTTAGAAAAAACTGATAAAGCAGCTATGGATTGTATAGACCCTGATAGAAGATATCAAGACAGAGATAACTGGGCTTGGATAAGAGATGCTAAGAAAAATGCTTTAGTAGTAGGAACACAAGCAAGAATACTTTACCAAGATGCAATGGGAAGAACTAACATAGCACTTAAGTTTAATGATATGGTAAGAAAAGGTGAAATAGGACCAGTAATGTTAGGAAGAGACCACCATGACGTATCAGGAACAGATTCTCCATTTAGAGAAACTTCTAACATAAAAGACGGAAGTAACATAATGGCTGATATGGCTACTCACTGTTTTGCAGGAAACTGTGCAAGAGGAATGAGCTTAGTAGCACTTCACAATGGTGGAGGTGTTGGTATAGGTAAATCTATAAATGGTGGATTTGGTATGGTACTAGATGGTTCTCAAAGAGTAGATGATATACTAAGAACTTCGATGCCATGGGATGTTATGAGTGGAGTAGCAAGACGTGCATGGGCAAGAAATGAAAACTCTATATCTACAGTTATAGAATACAACAAAATGAGTGAAGGTAAGGATCATATAACTCTTCCATATATAGTTGATGAAGAATTATTAAACGGTGTTTTAGGTAATAAAAACATCTAAAACTAAATATAGCTAACTGAATAGGTTATAGTAAATTAAGTTTATTATAACCTATTTATAAAATTTCAAATAAAACACTAGAAACTAGTTAGATGGAGTAATGATATGAATATAGATATTATAGTAAAAAATATAGGTAAGTTAATCACAAGTAAAGATGATAAAAAACCAAAAACTAAAGAAGATTTAAATAAAGTAGACGTAATTGAAAATGCATACATAGCAATAAGTGATGGGAAATTCAAAGAAATAGGCACAGGTGAAGATTACAAAAAACTTATAAGTGAAAACACAAAAGTACATGATGCCAATGGATTAGTAGTAGTTCCTGGGTTTATAGATTCACATACTCACTTAGTACATGGTGGTTCTAGAGAAAATGAATTTCTAAAAAAGATAGAAGGAGTTCCGTATATAGATATACTTAAACAAGGTGGAGGTATATTAAGTACAGTTAAATCTACTAGAAATGCTACAGAAGAAGAACTTTACAACAAAGCAAAGTATAGTCTAGATAAAATGCTAGAACTAGGTGTAACTACAGTAGAAGCAAAAAGTGGTTATGGTCTAGAAATAGAGACTGAAATAAAACAATTAAAAGTTGCAAAAGAATTAGATAAAAATCATGCAGTAGATATAGTTCATACATTCTTAGGAGCACATGCAATACCGCTAGAATATAAAGAGGACCATAAGCCTTTTATAGACATTATAGTAGAACAAATGATGCCTAAAGTGAAAGCATTAGGATTAGCAGAATTCTGTGATGTATTCTGTGAAGATGCTGTATTTACTATAGAAGAGACAGAATACATTTTAACTAAAGCTAAAGAAATGGGCTATAAGCTTAAAATACATGCTGATGAGATAGTATCTTTAGGTGGAGCTGAATTAGCAGCTAAATTGAATTGTACTTCAGCAGATCATTTAATGGCTGCAAGTGAAGATGGAATGAAGATGTTAGCAAAAAGTAATACAATAGCTAACATACTTCCTGGGACATCATTTAATTTAAATAAAGCATATGCAAATGCAAGAAAAATGATAGAACTTGGAGTTCCAATAGCTTTATCTAGTGATTATAATCCTGGAAGTTGTCCAAGTGAAAACTTACAATTTGTAATGCAATTAGGTTGCTTAGGTCTTAAGATGACTCCAAATGAAGTATTGAATGCAGTAACAATAAATGCTGCATATTCAATAGATAGACAAGATAAAATCGGCACAATAGAAGTAGGAAAATATGCAGACTTTGTGTTATTAAACGCTAGTAATTTAGAGTATATTATGTATCATTTTGGTATAAATCATGTAAACAAAGTATACAAAAAAGGAATCCTTGTAGTAGACAATTGTTAGGAAAATGAAGTGTACAAAGAAAAACATGTATAGTGAAAATTTATTATTGATTAGGCTAGTAGAGGTAGCTACAATAAAAGTGAATTGAAAACAAAATTTATTGTTGGAAATAGTGCATATAAAACAAAATGTATTATTTCGTAGGGGAGATTAAAGTGAGTACAAAATTGGTTATAGAGAGCTCTTGGTGCAAAAAGTGTGGTATATGCAGAGAATACTGCCCTAAAAAGGTATTAGAAATCAATGAAGCTGGAGTGTACCTTATAGATGAATCAAAATGTATACTATGTGGTTTGTGTGAATTAAGATGTCCTGATTATGCAATTTATATTGAAGAAAATATTGATTAGAGTAGGTGGATAATATGGCAAGAAAGATAAAATTAATGCAAGGAAACGAAGCATGTGTACATGGAGCAATACATGCAGGTATGAAGTTCTTTGCAGGATATCCAATAACTCCATCGACGGAAGTAGCAGAAATATCATCACTTATGTTACCAAGAGTTAAAGGAACTTTTATACAAATGGAAGATGAAATAGCATCTATGTCTGCAATAATAGGTGCATCTATAGCGGGTTGTAAGGTTATGACAGCTACTAGTGGTCCTGGATTTTCTCTAAAACAAGAAGCTATAGGTTATGCGTGTATAACTGAAACACCATGTGTAATAGTAAATGTTCAAAGAAGTGGACCAAGTACTGGACTTCCAACAAGTCCATCTCAAGGAGACTTGATGCAAGCTAAGTGGGGAACTCATGGAGATCATAGTATAATTGCCTTATCACCTTCAACAGTACCAGAATCTTATGAATTAACCGTGAAAGCGTTTAACTTAGCGGAAAAGTACAGAACGCCAGTAATTTTACTTTTAGATGAAGTTATAGGTCATATGAGAGAAAAAGTTGATTTAACTGCATTAGAAGAAATAGAAGTTGTAGATAGAAAAAGAGCTACTTGTTCAAAAGAGGAATTTAAAGCTTATGAGTATACAGAAGATTTAGTTCCTAATATGGAAGGGATAGGTAATGGATATAAGTTCCATGTGACTGGATTAGTTCATGATGAAACAGGATTCCCAACAAATAGTACAAAAGAAGCTCATAAATTGTTTACTAGATTAAATGATAAAATAGCTAATAATGTGGATGATATTTTAATATATGAAAACTACTTTACAGAAGATTGTGAAATGTTAATTGTCACTTTTGGATGTATGGTAAGAACTAGCAAAGATGTAGTAGATGAACTAAGAAAAAATGGAGTAAAAATAGGGTTGTTAGGAATAAAAACTGTGTGGCCATTCCCTGAAAAAATAGTAGAAGAATATAGTAAAAAGGTTGATTATATATTTGTACCAGAAATGAACATGGGGCAAATGGTATTAGAAATTGAAAGAATAGTTAAAAATAATTGTCCGGTAATTGGAATTAATAAATATAACGGAGAAATTATAACGCCTGAAGAAATAACTTCTAGTATAGAGGGGGTAATGGAACATGCCAAGTAAAATTATAGAAAATAATTTTAGAACTGATAGGCTTCCCCACATATGGTGTCCAGGGTGTGGCCATGGAATATTAATGCACTCTATAGCAAGAGCAATAGAAGAATTAAACTTAGATAAAGACAAAATATGTATAGTATCAGGAATAGGATGCTCATCAAGAGCAAGTGGATATTTTGATTATAATACTATACACACAACTCATGGTAGAGCTCTTACTTTTGCCACTGGTGTAAAACTAGCTGATCCAGAGCTTAAAGTTATAGTTATAACAGGAGATGGAGATGCAACTGCTATTGGAGGAAATCATTTAATCCATTCTTGCAGAAGAAATATAGATATAACAACGATTGTGTTTAATAATAATATTTATGGAATGACTGGAGGTCAGTATTCTCCAACTACTCCTACTGATGACAAAGCAACAACTGCTCCATATGGAAATATTGATAAACCTTTTGATATATGCGACCTTTCAGCAGCAGCAGGTGCTACATTTGTTGCAAGAGCTAGTGCATATCATGTAAATCAAATGCTATCTTATGTAAAAAAAGCAATATCTCACAAAGGATTCTCTGTAGTAGAAGGTGTAAGTTCTTGTCCTACTTATTATGGAAGAAAAAATAAAAAAGGTTCAGCAGTTGATTTATTAAATTTAATAAAAGAAACTAGTACTATAACTAATGATAATGCAAAAGCAAAAGAAGATAATAAAGTTGCGATAGGTATCTTTAAAGATGTAAATTTACCAGAATATGCAGAAGAGTATAAAAAAATAATTGATAAATTTTAATATTATTAGGAGATGTATTTCACATGAAAATGGAAATTAGGCTAAGTGGTTCAGGGGGGCAAGGACTTATATTAGCAGGTATAATATTAGCAGAGGGGGCTATAGGGTCAAACTTAAATGCAATTCAGTCACAATCATACGGACCAGAAGCTCGTGGAGGAGCAAGTAAAGCTGAAGTAATTATAAGCGATAAAAATATAAACTTTCCAAAAGTAATCAAATCAGACATTTTAATATCATTAACTCAAAAATCATTCAATGAATACGCAGAAAACATAAAAGAAGGAAGTATAGTAATTGTAGATTCTTCAATAGATGTAGGAGAATTAGAAAATATAATAATTCATAAAGTTCCAATACTAAAAACAGCAAATGAAGTAATTAAAAAATCAATGACAGCAAATATAATAACTTTAGGGGTAGTAAGCAACCTATTGCCACAAATAAATTCTGAATGTATAAAATTTGCTATCTTAAATAGAGTACCAAAGGGTAGCGAAGATTTAAATATAAAAGCTTTTGAAGAAGGTAAGAAACTATTACAAGTAAGCTAATTATTGGGAGGAAAACATGAAAGAAGAAAAGATTCTTTATACACCACTTGATACAAATATAGATTATGAAAATGACTTAGGGTATCCAGGTCAATATCCTTTTACAAGGGGAGTACAACCTACAATGTACAGAGGTAGATTGTGGACTATGAGAATGTATGCAGGATTTGCAACAGCAGAAGAATCAAACCAAAGGTATAAATATTTAATAGAACAAGGTTCAATGGGGCTTTCTGTAGCTTTTGACTTACCAACACAAATGGGCTATGACTCAAGTGATGAAATAGCACAAGGTGAAGTAGGAAAAGTTGGAGTTGCTATAGACTCTTTAGCAGATATGGAAATATTATTTGATGGAATAGAACTTGATAAAGTATCTACATCAATGACTATAAATGCACCAGCAGCAGTTCTTCTTGCTATGTATATAGCAGTAGCTAAAAAACAAGGAGTAAGTGCAGATAAATTAAGGGGAACTATACAAAATGATATATTAAAGGAATATGTAGCTAGGGGTACTTATATATTCCCAGTAAAACCATCAATGAGACTTATAACAGATACATTTGATTATTGCTCAAAGGAAGTCCCAAAATGGAACACAATAAGTATATCAGGATATCACATAAGAGAAGCTGGTGCTAATGCAGTTCAAGAAGTGGCGTTTACTTTAGCAGATGGTATAGCATATGTAAATGCCGCTATTGAAGCAGGACTTAATGTAGATGATTTTGCTCCAAGGTTATCATTCTTCTTTAATGCACACAATGATTTACTAGAAGAAGTTGCAAAATTTAGAGCAGCAAGAAGAATGTGGGCTAGAATAATGAAAGATAATTTCAAGGCTACTAATCCTAAGTCTATGGCACTTAAATTCCACACTCAAACAGCAGGATGTACACTAACAGCTCAACAACCAGAAAATAATATAGTAAGAGTTGCAATACAAACTTTAGCAGCAGTGCTAGGTGGAACTCAATCTCTACACACAAACTCTAAAGATGAGGCACTAGCACTACCAACAGAGGATTCTGTAATGGTAGCACTTAGAACTCAACAAATAGTAGCTCATGAAAGTGGAGTAGCGGATATTGTGGATCCATTAGCAGGTTCATACTATATAGAGAGTTTAACTAATAAAATAGAAGAAGAAGCGATGGCTATTATAAATAAAATAGAAGCATTAGGTGGAGCACCAGCTGCAATAGAAAAAGGATATATACAACAAGAAATAATGGATAGTGCTTATTCCTACCAAAAGGAAATAGAAAATGGAGAAAGAATAATAGTTGGAATGAATAAATTCCAAATAGAAGAAGAAGATCCAAAGGGATTACTTAAAGTAGATCCACAAGTTGGAGAGAGACAAATAGAAAAAATAAATAAACTTAAAGAAAATAGAGATAATGAAAAGGTTAAAGAAACTCTTAGCTCATTAAGAAAAGCTTGTAGCGAGGATGAAAATGTAATGCCATATATACTAGATGCAGTAGAATGTTATGCAACATTAGGTGAAATATGTGGAGTTATGAGAGAAGTGTTTGGAGAATACAAGCAGGCAGTAATGATATAAAAATAGGAGGATAAACCATGAGGAATATAAGAGTTTTAGTAGCTAAACCAGGTCTAGATGGACATGATAGAGGAGCTAAAGTAATAGCTAGAGCACTTAGAGATGCTGGCATGGAAGTAATATATACAGGACTTCGTCAAACTCCAGAACAGATAGTTCAAGTAGCAATACAAGAAGATGTAGATGTAGTAGCTATGAGTATATTGTCAGGAGCGCATAATCATTTACTTCCTAAGGTTGTAGAATTATTAAAAGCAGAAGAAGCATATGAAGATGTATTAGTTATAGCAGGTGGAGTTATACCAAAAGAAGATATACCTTTCCTAAAAGAAAGTGGAATAAGTGAAATATTTACACCAGGAACACCGACTACAGTAACAATTGATTATATAAAAGAAAATATAAAGGATAAGTCATGGAATCTATAATCAATTCATTTTTAAATAATTTGAGAAAATGAAAAACAACTAATAATAGGAGGGGGATTATTTAGATGGATATATTAAAGGTTGACCATATAGGTATAGCAGTAAATAACTTAGACGAAAGTTTAAAATTCTATGAAGATATATTAAATCTGAAATGTGAAGGATGCGAAGTAGTAGAAGAACAAAAGGTAAAAGTAGCGTTTCTACCAGTAGGAGATACAGAAATAGAATTATTAGAATCAACAACACAAGATGGTCCTATAGCTAAGTTTATAGAAAAAAATAGTGGCCGTGGAGGAGTACAACATATAGCGGTAAGAGTTGAAAATATAGAAAAAGCCATAGAAGAAGTAAAAGCTAAAGGCTATAAGATGATAGATGAAGTCCCAAGATATGGTGCAGGGAATGCTAAAATAGCATTTTGTCATCCAAAAGGAACTGATGGCGTATTGTTAGAACTTACAGAAAGAAAATAACTAAGTATAGGGGGCTAGATTATGTCTGCAGATAGTTGTGTTTTACCTAACCAAAAGTTAGATTTATTATATAAAAAAAGAGAAAAGATAGAAGCTGGCGGAGGACAAAAAAGAATAGATAAGCAGCATGCAAGTGGAAAATTAACCGCAAGAGAAAGATTGACATTATTATTTGATGAAAATACTTTTGTAGAATTAAATGCCTTCGTTAAACATAGATGCTCTAATTTTGGAATGGAAAATCAAGAAATACCTGGCGAAGGTGTAGTTACAGGATACGGAAAAGTAGATGGAAGGCTTGTATGTGCATTTGCTCAAGATTTTACAGTATTAGGCGGTTCACTAGGAGAAATGCATGCTAAGAAAATGTCTAAAGTAATGGATATGGCACTTAAAGTAGGGGCACCAGTAGTTGGGCTTAATGATTCTGGTGGAGCTAGAATTCAAGAAGGAGTAGATGCACTAGCAGGGTATGGTGAAATTTTTTACAAAAATACTATAGCATCAGGTGTAGTTCCTCAAATTTCTGCAATAATGGGACCTTGTGCAGGTGGTGCAGTGTATTCTCCTGCATTAACAGATTTTATCTATATGGTAGATAAAACTAGCCAAATGTTTATTACAGGGCCGCAAGTTATAAAAACAGTTACTGGAGAAGAAGTAAGTGCAGAAGACTTAGGTGGAGCATCAACACACAATACAACTTCAGGAGTAGCACATTTTATAGCTACTAATGATGAAGATTGTATAAATCAAATTAAAAAATTACTTAGTTACTTACCTTCAAATAATGCAGAAAAGGCACCTATATTAGAGGGTGGAGACAGTCCTAATAGATTAAATGAAGTACTAGATAGTGTAATTCCAGAAGGTTCAAACAAACCTTACGATATGAAAGAAATCATACATGAAATAATAGATAATAATGATTTTTATGAAGTTCAACCATTTTTTGCACAAAACATAATAACTGGATTTGCAAGAATAAATGGTGAAAGTGTAGGAATAATAGCAAACCAGCCAAAAATAATGGCAGGTTCTTTAGATATAAATGCATCTGATAAAAGTGCTAGATTTATAAGAACATGTGATGCATATAATGTTCCGATTATAACACTTGTAGATGTACCAGGATTCTTACCAGGTGCAGGTCAAGAGTACGGTGGAATAATTCGCCATGGTGCAAAAATGCTTTATGCATATAGTGAAGCTACAGTACCAAAAATCACAGTAATAACTAGAAAAGCTTATGGTGGTTCGTATTTAGCGATGTGTTCAAAGGATTTAGGTGCGGATATGGTACTAGCTTGGCCTACTGCAGAAGTTGCTGTAATGGGACCTAGTGGAGCTGCAAATATCATATTCAAAAATGATATAAAAAATGCTGAGGATCCTAAGGCTATGAGAGATACAAAAATAAAAGAGTATACGGATGAATTTGCAACACCATACAAAGCAGCTGAAAGAGGTTATCTTGATGATGTAATAGAACCAGCTCTAACAAGAATTAGACTATGTGATGCATTAGATACTTTATCTTCAAAAAGAGAAGATAGACCACCTAAAAAACACGGAAATATACCTTTATAGGAAGGTGGTAAATTATGAATATAAGTCAATTACTAGAAGCTTTAAAAGATACTCCAGTTAACTTAAGTGTAGGAGAAAAGTTAATAGCAGGTTTTTCAGTAACTGTTCTATCTATGGTAGTAGTATTTATAGTACTAGTACTAATAGCATGGTTAATTAGTTTGCTACAAAAGGAAAAAGAAAAGGAAAAGGAAACTGTTGAAACAAAGGAAAATACAAGCGCTGAAAAAGAGGATATAGGAGAATTAGTAAGTGTAATAACTGCTGCTATCTGTGCGGCTACGGGAAATAGTAGCAATAATATAGTAGTTAGAAAGATAGTAAGAAGCAACAACTCTAAATCAAGTTGGCAAAGTATGAAGAAAAATTAGGGGGAGCAATACGATGATAAAAAAATATGCAATTACAGTTAATGGAGTTACTTATGATGTTGAGGTAGAGGAGTTAGGGACTCAATCTAATTCAGTTTCTGTTCCTGTTCAAACTCAAGTAGTACAACAATCAAAGGCTAATCCACAACAACCAAAACCACAGGTAGCTAAGGCGCAAGGAAGTGGAAGTGTTAGTGCTCCTATGCCTGGTACTATAAATGATGTAAGAGTGAAAGTTGGAGATAGTGTTAAAAAGGGCCAAGTCCTACTAATTTTAGAAGCTATGAAAATGGAAAATGAAATAATGGCTAGTTCTGATGGAACAGTATCATCTGTAAGTGTATCTAAAGGAGCTTCGGTAAATGTAGGAGATGCATTAGTTACCATAGCATAGAATATAAAATAAAGAAGGGGGACTTACCCGTGGGAGAAGTTATACTTAATTTTATTCAGTCAATGGGTATTGTGAATTTAGACTGGAGGCAATTAGTAATGATACTAATTGCATGCCTTTTATTATACTTGGCAATAGCTAAAGGTTTTGAGCCGTTATTATTAGTTCCCATAGCTTTTGGTATGTTACTTTCTAATTTACCATTATCAGGAGTAATGAGTGGTCCGATTTCTACAATAGAGCCATTAGGAATGACGCCAGAAGGTGCTATTAATGCTAGCGTACATACAGCCACTCCAGGAGGATTACTGTACTACTTATTTCAAGGAGACGAACTTGGAATATTCCCACCATTAATATTCTTAGGAGTTGGGGCAATGACAGACTTTGGGCCATTGATATCAAATCCTAAAAATATATTATTAGGTGCAGCGGCACAGTTTGGAATATTTTTTACATTTATTGGAGCATTACTTTTAGGATTTACAGGGCCAGAAGCAGCATCAGTAGGCATAATTGGTGGAGCAGATGGGCCAACAGCAATATACTTAACTACGAAACTAGCGCCTCACTTGTTAGCACCAATAGCAGTAGCAGCGTATTCCTATATGGCTTTGGTACCAATAATACAACCGCCAATAATGAAGGCTCTAACTACTAAGGAAGAAAGAAGTATAGTAATGATTCAAAGTAAGCAAGTATCAAAGAAAGTAAAAATAATTTTTCCAATAGTAGTAACAATAGTGGTCTCATTAATATTACCAGCAGCAGCAACTCTTATAGGTATGTTGATGTTTGGTAATCTACTTAAAGAGTGTACAGTTACAGATAGATTATCAGATACAGCTTGTAATGCTTTAATGAATATAGTAACCATATTCTTAGGATTATCAGTTGGTGCATCAGCACAAGCTGAAATATTCTTAAGTGCACAAACTCTAAAAATATTTGTTCTAGGGGTAGTAGCTTTTGGAATAGGTACAGCAGCAGGAGTAATATGTGCTAAAATAATGAATAAGTTTACAAAAGAAAAAATAAACCCATTAATAGGAGCAGCGGGAGTATCGGCAGTTCCAATGGCAGCAAGAGTGGCTCACAAAGTTGCACAAGAAGAAAATCCAGGGAATTTCTTATTGATGCATGCAATGGGTCCAAACGTAGCAGGAGTTATAGGATCGGCAGTTGCGGCAGGTATTTTATTAAGCTTACTTGGATAATAATAAACATAAATAAGTCCATAATCAAATACCCATACCAAATTAAAACATTAGGTATGGGTATTTATAATTAGCAAAATTAGTCTATAATATTATTATAAAGAGTATTAAAATAAGAATATTAAACAAAGGATAAAAGAGGTTAAAATTATGAAACTAGCAGTATTTGACGAGTTATTCAAAGGCATGAGCAAAAAAGTAGAAGAACTTGAAAAATATTTCATAGAAGATATAGATTGGCAAAATAGCTATTTCTACACAGATAGTATAATAAATATTAAATTATTAGAATTAGTAGGAAATCTAGTGGCAGTTAATCCAGATACACACATATTAAATCATGCACAAAAACAAAATTGTCAGATAGTATAGTTTTTAAAGTTTTTACATAAGGGCTATTAAATATTTTAACCTAATAAGGCGAAATTCATCTTCCTCACCGTAGGAGGTGGAGGATGTAAGCCTACCGTTAGGTTATTTTTGATTTTCATAAAAAGATGTTATATAATAGAGTCAGTAGTAAATAATAATAAGGAGATAAAACAATGGAATTAGATAGTAATAATCATTCAGTATTCTTATTACACTATCACTTGGTTATGTGTATAAAATATAGAAGAGCAGTTATAAATGAAGACATATAACTTAGATTAAAAGAAATAGTTGAAGACATTTCACCTAATTATGGTGTAGAGTTGATAGAATGGAATCACGATAATGACCACGTACATTTACTATTCAAGGCAAAACCAAATACAGAAATATCAAAACTAATAAATGCATATAAATCTGCATCAAGCAGAAGGATAAAAAATGAATTTAGAGATATAAGGAAATATTTGTGGAAGGAATATTTCTGGAGCAAAAGTTATTGCTTAGTAACGACAGGAGGAGCACCATTAGAAGTTGTTAAGCAATATATAG
>NZ_JBOFOR010000079.1:0-15619 GCF_051659545.1 Romboutsia sp.
CTCTTTTAATTTTTAATAATAAATTCCTTGTTCGAAGAAATCTCTGATTTCCTTTAAGTTATTAGTTTTACCTAAGGCTAACATTAACTTTATTCTAGCCTTTTGACCAGGTAAATCTCCACCAAATATACATCCAAGGTTTCTTAAATCTCTTCCAGAACCTAAGTATCCGTAGCTATCAAAAACTCTACCAGAATGACATCTAGAAACAACAACAACAGGAATATCTTTCTCTCTAGCATACTTAACACCTTCATACATATGAGGAGGTATGTTTCCTCTTCCCATAGCTTCGATAACAATACCTTTATAACCATTATCAGCAGCGAACTTTATAAAATCAGCATCCATTCCAACTCCAGACTTAAATAAAGCTACCATTGATTCTACATTATCAGTATCTATTATTGTTCTAGTTCCTTTATCTTTAGATAAGACTAATTCATTACAGTCTATTACTCCTAATGGTCCAGAGCCTAAGGCTTGGAAAGTATTTAAAGCTAAAGTATTTGTTTTAGTTGCCTCAGCAGCTAATAATACTTCATTGTTTAAAACTACAAGCACACCTTTATTAACTGCTTTATCTGATATAGCTGTACAAACAGCGGCAGACAAGTTACTTGGACCATCATATCCAAGTTCAGAGCTACTTCTCATAGCTCCAGTTACTATTATAGGTTTTATACTAGTTATAGTCAAATCTAGGAAATATGCAGTTTCTTCTAAACTATCTGTACCATGAGTAATTACTACGCCATGGATATCTTCTCTTAAAAGTAAAATGTTTACATAATCTTTTAGCTCCATCATTCTATCAGGTGTCATATGTGGTCCGGGGATTTCATCAAAGTTGAAAACTTCTACTTCAGCAACCTTATCAATATTAGTAACCATTGACATTATTTGTTCACCAGATAAAGTAGGAATAGCAGCCCCAATTTTTTCATCAACAGTCATAGATATAGTTCCACCAGTGAAAACTATAGCAACCTTTTTTTTGTTCATCATAATATCTCCTATCCTTATTAGAATATATTAAAAAGAAGTACACATGTATTTTTAATTATCAGCGTACTTAATTAATTTATATATATAAATTATATCAAAAAGTATGTAATTTTACTTTGTATAAATAAAATTTATTTTATTTAAATATAAATAGGCACAAAAAAAAGAGCTCGGGGAAGCTCTTTTTTTTGTGTTAATTTGACTTCCGTTGTCAATTTAACAATAATGGATATAAAGTCTATCCGTTCAAAAGGGGTATTGGGAATAGAGATTTTAATTAAGGTTATCAGGGGGATAACCATGTATTTATAATAACAAAATTCGACAAGATAATCAATAGTTTTTATTATTTTTTTTAAAAAAAATGTCATAAAAAAATAACCCACTTCTTTTTCCGATCAGAAGTAGGTCACTAATGAATAAAAATCATTCATTTAAAGGGGTATTGGGAATAGAGATTTTACTAAGGTTATCAGGGGGATAACCTTAAATAAATAATATCAAAATTCGACACAATAATCAACTATTTTTCTACAAAAATAATCAAAAAAATTATATAATATGTAAGAAAACTTATTAACTGAACATCAAATATTATTATTAACTGTTAAAAAATAGAACATTTAGTGATATAATAAAACGATATGAATAAAACTAATTTTGAGCAGATACGTATAGTTGTTTAAGTAAAGTGTCTTATCAATAAATCGCTTAAGTATAGCGTTTTTTTTTGGGAATTTGATAATTAACCTATTAAATTGGTAAAAATAAAAGAAATAAAAGTTTGTTATATAAATAGAAAGTTGGTGAGTATATGGAAATATATTTAGATAATAGTGCTACCACAAAACCATACCCAGAGGTTATAGAAAAAATGGTTTATGCTCTTAGTACGGATTATGGAAATCCATCTTCATTACATAGAAAAGGTATAGAAGTAGAAAAAAATATAAAAGCTATAAGACAAAGAATAGCAAGAACTTTAGGTGCAAAAGATAAGGAAATATATTTTACATCTGGAGGAACGGAATCCAATAATGCAATAATAAGAGGTGTAGCAGCCTTAAATAAAAAAAGAAAGAATCATATAATATCTACTAATATAGAACATCCATCTGTTTTAAATACTCTTAAAGATTTAGAAGAAGAAGGATATGAAGTTACATACTTAAAAGTAGATAAAAAGGGAAAAATAAACTTAGAGGAGTTTAAAGAAACTATAAGACCTACAACTTGCTTAGTTACAATAATGCATGTTAATAATGAAGTAGGATCTATACAACCTATACAAGAGATAGGTAAGTACCTTAAAACTTTAAATGATAAAGTGTACTTACATGTTGATGCAGTACAATCATACTCGAAGATTAACTTTAGACCGTCAAAATACAATATAGATTTTATGAGTGCTAGTGGACACAAATTCCATGGACCAAAGGGTGTAGGATTTATGTATGTTAAAGAAAATAACAGATTAAAGCCTATATTAACTGGAGGCGGTCAAGAAATAGGTGTAAGATCAGGAACAGAAAATACACCAGGTATATATGGTCTTGGAGAAGCTGTAAGCATAATAACTAAGGATTTAAATAGCACAATTGAAAAAATAACTAAACTAAAAAATTTACTTAAAGAAGAAATAGAAAAAAATATAGATGATATAAAAATAAACTCTACAGATGATGGGGTTTGTCACATATTAAATATTTCTTTCCAAGGAATAAAAGGAGAAGTTTTACTTCATTATCTAGAGCAAAAACAATTGTATATATCAACTGGTTCTGCTTGTTCAGCAAAGAAAAAGGGTAGCCATGTATTAAATGCAATGAGCCTCACTCCTGATGAAATAGAAGGAGCAATAAGATTTAGCTTATCAGACTTAAATACAGAAGAAGAGATATTAGAAGCTGTAAAGTTGGTAAAAGAATCTGTAAGTGACTTAAGAATGATAATGAAGAGAAGATAGACATTAAAGAACGACTATAAAAAATAAGAGGTGAGAAGGTTGTACAATATATTAATAGTTAAATACGGAGAAATCGGAGTAAAAGGAAAAAATAGATACATATTCGAAAATAAGCTTATAAAGAACGTAAAGAACATGCTAAAGCCACTAGGAAACTTTAACGTATACAAAGAATTCGGAAGAATATATGTAGACTTAGAAGATTACGATTATGAAGAAGTTATAGAAGAAGTAAGAAAAGTATTTGGTATAGTTGGAGTATGTCCAGCGGTAAGAGCTGAAAAAGACTACCAAAAATTAAAAGAATTAGCTTTAGATATGTTAGAAGAAAAGATAGAAGAGGGAGCTAAATCTTTTAAAGTTGAATCAAGAAGAGGAGACAAAAGCTTACCTTTAACTTCTCAAGAAATGAGTTTAGATATAGGTGGATACTTAGTATCTCAAGTTGAAGATAGAATAGCTGTTGATGTTAGAAACCCAGAAATAAAAATAAAATGTGAATATAGAGAAAATCATATTATGGTGTACAGTGATACTGTAAAAGGTTATGGTGGATTACCACTTGGAACTAATGGTAGAGCAATGTCTTTATTATCAGGAGGTATAGATAGCCCAGTTGCATCATGGATGGTTGCAAAAAGAGGTATGGAATTAGAGTGTATTCACTTCCACAGTTATCCTTTTACAAGTGAAAAGTCTCAAGAAAAAGTTAGAGATTTAACACAAATTTTAGCAAAATACTGTGGTAGAGTTAGACTACACAAAGTTAATATATTAGAAATACAAAAAGAAATAGGTTTAAAATGCAAAGAAGAAGAAACTACTATAATCTCAAGAAGATTTATGATGAGAATAGCAGAAATAGTTGCAGAAAAGAGATACTGTGAAGCTTTAGTAACAGGAGAAAGTATAGGACAAGTTGCATCTCAAACTATACAAGGGTTAACTTGTACAAATGCATCAGTAAGTATACCTGTGTTTAGACCACTTATAGCTATGGATAAAACTGAAATAGTAGAGATAGCTCAAAAGATAGGTACATTTGAAACATCAATATTACCAGAAGAAGACTGCTGTACAGTATTCTCACCTAAGAAACCTGTAACTAAGCCTAAGTTAGACAGAATAGAAATGTCTGAAAGGAAGTTAGATGTTGAGAAATTAATACAAGATGCAATAGATAACATAGAAGTAGAAGATATTGAATTCTAAAGCTGTAGCAATAATAGAGATTTAGATGTTATATATAGACCGCGACGAAGATGATTGTATAAGCCTTCCTTCCAGCAGGCAAAATTCGCCGAAGGCTCATGTCGCCGACAGGTCGCTCAAAGCTGCAATGTCGGTGCAGCTTACCCCCCCCGTCCCTTGCGGGCTAGATATAAATTACAAACTTCAATTTAGCCAATGTATTTATAAACAATATTAACACTATAAATCAAAAGAATAGGAGCTAATGCTCCTATTCTTTATACGATAAGTATTTATTTTTTATTAAAAACTGTAGCACCGAATTTTTCTACGATTTCAGCAGCTTTATTAACATCTTCTTGTGTAGCATCAGGTACATCTTTTAATTGGTAGTCTATACCCATGCTTTCCCATTTATGAACACCCATAGTATGGTAAGGAAGTATTTCGAATCTATCAACATTATTAAGACTACCAACAAATTCACCTAATGCTTCTAAGTTTTCTTTAGTATCAGTAACACCAGGAACAAGTACATGTCTTATCCAAACTGGTATATTTCTTTCGTCTAAATGTTTAGCTACTTTTAAAGTTTTAGCTATTCCAACTCCAGTTAAATCTTTACATGGATCTTCAAGCATATGTTTTAAATCAAGTAAAACAAGATCTGTATTATCTAATATCGGGTCTAAAACATCTATACTTACAAAACCAGATGTATCTAAGCAAGTATGAATTCCGTTTTTCTTTGCTTTAGAGAATAATTCAGTTATGAACTCAGGTTGTAATGTAGCTTCTCCACCAGAAACTGTTATACCACCACCAGAGAACTTCATGTAAGATGTATACTTTAAAGCATCTGTTATTATTTCATCTGTAGTGTACTCTTTACCGCCTTTAGTATCCCAAGTATCTCTATTATGACAATACTTACATCTTAATGCACATCCTTGTAAAAATAATATATATCTAATTCCAGGACCATCTACTGTCCCAAATGTTTCTATTGAATGAACTCTTCCTTTTATCATTGTATTCACCTCAAAGTTGATTTAAATTTATTCATAAAATATACTGTATACAAAACTAATGTATGTATATTATATTACCTTTTTTAATCAAAGTCTATAAATGTATTGTAATTAATATCTTATATATAATTGTACCCTAAAATACTAACATAAAACATTTAATAAGAACCTTGCAAAACTATAAAGATAGATTTGCAAAGTATAAAAAGAGAGTGTAGATTGATGAGATCTACACTCCAAAAAATATTATATACTTTGATTGTTTGATTAATAAGTTTACATTTATACTAAGTTATAAATTAGCACATTTTTCCGTGGAATGTTCTGTTTATAACGTCCATTTGTTGTTCTTTAGTTAACTTGATGAAGTTTACAGCATATCCTGAAACTCTTATAGTTAACTGTGGGTACTCTTCTGGATGTTCCATAGCATCTTCTAAAGTAGCTCTATCAAATACGTTAACGTTTAAGTGATGACCTTTATCTCCGAAGTATCCATCCATCATTGCTGATAAGTTATTTACTCTTTCAGTCATATCTTTTCCTAAAGCACCTGGTACTATAGAGAATGTGTTAGATATACCATCTTCAGCATGTTCGTATGGTAATTTAGCAACAGAAGCTAATGAAGCTAAAGCTCCGCTATTATCTCTTCCGTGCATTGGGTTAGCACCTGGAGCAAATGGAGCACCAGCTCTTCTACCATCAGGAGTATTACCTGTTTTCTTACCATAAACAACGTTTGAAGTTATTGTTAATATAGATTGAGTGTGGTAAGAATCTCTGTAAGTCTTGTTTTTTCTTATTTTATTCATGAAGCTTTCTGTTAAGTATATAGCTATATCATCAACTCTATCATCGTTGTTTCCGTACATTGGGTACTCACCTTCGATTTCGAAGTCAACAGCTATTCCTTGTTCGTTTCTTATAGTTTTAACTTTAGCATGCTTTATAGCAGATAATGAGTCAGCGCATACTGATAAACCAGCTATACCACAAGCCATAGTTCTAAATACATCTCTATCATGTAAAGCCATTTCTAATGCTTCATAAGAATACTTATCATGCATGAAGTGGATTACGTTTAATGTATTTACATATAAGTTTGCTAACCAATCAGTGAATGGTTCGAATTTAGCCATTACTTCGTCATAATCTAAGTATTCTGAAGTTATTGGTTCAAATCTTGGTCCAACTTGAGCTAATGATTTTTCATCAACCCCACCGTTTATAGCATATAATAAAGTCTTAGCTATGTTTACTCTAGCTCCGAAGAATTGCATTTGCTTACCTATCTTCATTGCAGATACACAACAAGCTATTCCGTAGTCATCTCCCCAGTAAGGTCTCATTAAATCATCGTTCTCATATTGAACAGAACTTGTATCTATTGATACTTTTGAACAGTAATTTTTAAATCCTTGTGGTAATTTACTAGACCATAATACTGTTAAGTTTGGCTCTGGTGATGCTCCAAGAGTATAAAGAGTGTTTAAAACTCTGAATGAGTTCTTAGTTACTAATGTTCTACCATCAACACCCATACCAGCTATTGATTCAGTTACCCAAGTTGGGTCACCAGAGAATAAATCATTATATTCTGGAGTTCTTAAGAATTTAACCATTCTTAACTTCATAACGAAGTGGTCCATTATTTCTTGGATTTCTTCTTCAGTTATAGTTCCAGCAGCTAAATCTCTTTCGAAATATATATCTAAGAAAGTAGAAGTTCTACCTAATGACATTGCAGCTCCGTTTTGATCTTTTATAGCTCCTAAGTATCCGAAGTATAACCATTGAACAGCTTCTTTAGAGTTAGTAGCTGGATTAGATATATCAAATCCGTAAGTAACAGCCATCTTCTTTAATTCTTGTAAAGCTTTTATTTGATCAGATATTTCTTCTCTTAATCTTATAACTGCTTCATCCATAGTAGAAACATCTAAGCTGTCTTTTTGAACGTTTTTATCAGCTATTAATCTATCAACACCGTATAAAGCAACTCTTCTATAATCTCCGATTATTCTACCTCTACCATAAGCATCAGGTAATCCAGTTACTATACCAGATTTTCTAACAGCTCTCATTTCAGCAGTATAAGCATCGAATACACCTTGATTATGAGTTTTTCTATATTTAGTGAATATTTCACTTATTTCAGGGTCACATTCGTATCCGTAAGCCTTACAAGAGTTTTCAACCATTTTTACACCACCAAATGGCATAACAGCTCTTTTTAATGGAGCATCAGTTTGGAATCCAACAACTGTTTCTAATTCTTTATCTAAGTATCCAGGAGCATAAGCATTTATTAGAGATACTGTTTTAGTATCAACATCTAATGTTCCGCCATTTTCTCTTTCCTTTTTGAAAAGCTCCATAGCTTTATCCCATAATTTTTTAGTGTTTTCAGTAGCTCCAGCTAAGAAAGAGTCATTTCCTTCATATGGAGTGTAGTTTCCTTGGATGAACCCTCTAACATCTATTTCTTTAGTCCATCTACCTTCTTTAAATCCTTGCCATGCATTCATGTGAATAGCCTCCTTAAGTTAGGTTAAATTTATAAAAATAAATTTGATTTTGTAATATATAATTAAATCTAGCTAGATAATTTTTAAACAACATCATAGTATCATAAAAAAAGTATTTTGTATACAAAATTTAAATATAAAAAAATATGTCTAATAATGTTGTTTGATTATACTATTTATGTACCCCTGAAAAATTCAAGTTAAACATAAAAATAAAAAATTTAAAATAAAATATGTAAAATTAAGTATGATTTGATTTGTAGTAAATAAAATATAAAAATTATATATAATGAATAAAACATAAGCTTAAATGAAATACTATGTTTGATAATAGTATTTTTTTGTACTAAATATAATAAATCAAAGTATAGATGGGTATATATATTAAATAGAAACAATCTATCCATATATGAATATAATGGAATACAAATTAAGCTTAAAGGACAAAATATTAGTTGAATATTATATAAAAATAATATATAATTAATAGATTAAGAAAAATTAATAACGGAAATTAAAGCATAAAGTATCAATTGCATATTATATAAAATTAATATATAATTAATAGGCTAAGATAAATTGATAACGGAGAGGAAATAATATATGAATATAGTGAAATTTGAAGATTTACCAATAAGTGAGGAGATAAAAAGAGCCGTAATAGAAATGGGCTTTGAAGAACCATCACCTATACAAGCACAATCTATACCTGTAATTTTATCAGGGAAAGATGTAATAGGACAAGCGCAAACAGGAACGGGGAAAACAGCAGCATTTAGTATACCAATATTAGAAATGGTTAATCAAGATGATAAGTCTTTACAAGCAGTAGTGCTTTGTCCAACTAGAGAGCTTGCAATACAAGTATCAGCAGAAATAAGAAAAATAGGTAAGTATATGCACGGGATAAAAACTTTACCTGTATACGGTGGACAACCAATAGATAGACAAATAAAATCATTAAAGAGTGGAGTTCAAGTTATAATAGGTACTCCAGGACGTGTTATAGACCATATAAATCGTAAAACAATAAAAATGGATAACGTAAAAATGGTTATATTAGATGAAGCAGATGAAATGTTAGACATGGGATTCAGAGAAGATATAGAGATGATATTAAGCAAGACTCCAGAAGAAAGACAAACTACATTCTTCTCAGCTACAATGGCTAAGGGGATACTAGATTTAACTAGAAAATATCAAAACAATCCAGAGCATATAAAAGTTGTTAGACAAGAGCTTACAGTTCCTAACATAAAGCAATACTATATAGAAACTAGATCAGCTAATAAATTAGAAGTATTATGTAGATTAGTAGACGTATACAATCCTAAATTATCAGTTGTATTCACTAACACTAAAAGAGGTGCAGATGAACTAGTTGGCGATTTACAAGCTAGAGGATACTTTGCAGATGCATTACACGGAGATTTAAAACAAACTCAAAGAGATATAGTAATGGATAAGTTTAGAAGTGGAACAATAGATATACTTGTAGCTACAGATGTTGCAGCTAGAGGAATAGATGTTGATGATGTTGAAGCTGTATTCAACTATGATTTACCACAAGATGAAGAGTACTATGTACACAGAATCGGTAGAACAGGTAGAGCTGGTAGAAATGGAATGTCATTCTCATTTGTATTCGGTAAAGACATGAGAAAAATGAGAGATATAGAAAGATACACTAAGACAAAATTAAATAAGCATGAGATACCTTCAGTAGCTGACGTTGAAGAAAAGAAAGTTGGAGCATTCTTCGATGAAGTTAAAACTGTAATAGAAGCAGGTCATTTAACTAAGCAATTACAATGGTTAGAAAGCTTCTGTGAAACATCTGAAGCTGATTATGGAGTAGTAGATATAGCTGCTGCATTATTAAAGTTAGCTTTAGGTAATGAAGACAAACAAGAAATAATTGACGAACCATCAAGAGAAAATAGAAACCGTAGAGATGGTAGAGATGGTAGAGATAGTAGAGATAGTAGAGACAGAGGTCCTAGAGGTTCTGATTCAACTGCAGAAGGTATGGTAAGATTATTTATAAATGTTGGTAGAAATCAAAGAGTTCAAGCTAAAGATGTACTAGGTGCTATAGCTGGAGAAGCTGGAATATCTGGTAAATTAATAGGAACAATAGATATATATGACAAGTATACTTTCGTTGAAGTACCTAAGCAAAATGCTAAGGAAGTATTAGAAAATATGAAAGATATAAAGATAAAAGGAAATAAAATAAACATAGAAAAAGCAAATAGAAGAAAAAAATAGACAAAGAATAGATAATAAGGGTATGATTAATTAATCATACCCTTATTTTTGTGTTTAATAATGATAGAATTTTAAATAATAGAAGTTTTGTTGGCAAAATTAATTTTAGAATAAGAGAGAGGTGAAAAATATGAAAAAGTTAAGTCATGGTTGTACATTAGATTGTTTTGATTGTTGCAAATTCAACGTATATGTAGACAATAATAAAGTAGTCAAAATAGAAGGGGATAAAGAACATCCATATACTAAAGGATTTATATGTAATAAGGGGAGAGAACATTTAAAAAGATTAAATCATAAAGAAAGAATTTACTCACCTATGTTAAAGGTGAATGGAGAATGGAAGGTAATTACTTTTGAAGAGGCAATAAATGTAATAGCTGAAAAATTGAAATTTTATAGAAAAATATATACTTCAAAGAGTATTCTTTATTATACACAATATGGAAGTGGTTCTGTACTAAAGGATATAGGAGATATATTCTTTAATTTTTATGGTGGAGTAAGTAGAACTAAGGGTGGGCCATGTTGGAGTGCGGGAATGAAGGCTCAAAAATACGATTTTGGAAGACAAAAAAGTCATTCACTAGAAGATATGTTAAACAGTAAAAACATATTTGTATGGGGAAAAAATCCAGCATATACAACAATACATACTATGCAAATGATAAAGGAAGCAAAGAAAAAGGGAATAAAAATAATAGTAATTGATCCTATAGAAACTGCAACTGCAAAAATTGCAGATATTTATATAAGAATAAAACCAGGTACAGATAGTGCCCTAGCTATGGCAATGACAAAAATAATAATAGATGAGAAATTTTATGATGAAGACTATATTAAATCTTATGTAGTAGGATTTGAGCAATATAGAGAGTATATAGAAGGTTTAACTCTAGAAGAGTTGATAACAGAATGCCAAATAAGTGAAGAACAAATCAGAGAATTAGTAAGATTATATACAGAAAAATACTCAACTATATATTTGGGATATGGAATGCAAAAATATAAAAATGGAGGAAATACAATACGAGCAATAGATGCGCTAGGTGCTATTACAGGTCAAATTGGATTTAGCGGTGGTGGAGTAAATTATGCAAATAAAGTATACCCAGGAGTTATAAATACAGATCCTTACAATAGTGAAAATTATAGTAATAATAAAGAATTTTATGTTAGTGATATAAGCAATTTTATAAATAACTCTTTTGAAGATGAAAAGCAAATACCTATAAAAATGGCAGTAATTACAAAAAGTAATTTATTAAATCAACTTCCAAACTTAATAGAATTAGAAAAGTCACTTTCTAACATAGAGTTTAAAGTATGTTTTGATATGTTTATGACAGATACAGCAAATGCTTGTGATTTATTTATTCCATGTACTAATACCTTAGAAAGTGAAGATTTACTTTATAGCTCTATGTCTAATCCATATATAATTTATAATGAAAAAGCTATAGAGCCTAAACATAAATTAATGGATGAATACTATTTCTTTATGGAATTAGCACAAAAGCTAAATATGAAAGAATATCCTAATGTACCTAAAGAAGAATATTTAAACAAAGTAATAGAACCTTTAAAGGTTTATGATAAAGAGATTAGTTTAGAGAAAATTAAAAATACATATTTTACAATACATGAACCGATACCGTGGAAAGACAAGAAATTCAATACGCCAACTGGAAAATTTGAATTATATTCAGACATAGCTAAAGAAGATGGATTAAGTCCGATGCCTATTTATATAGAAAGTAAAAAAGAAAAAAAATTTAGACTTTTAACTAATCATCATAGAGAAAGTTTAGCAAGTCAAAAATTTATTGATAAAAAAGGCAGATCTAAGGCATACATTAATGAAAAAATGGCAATAAACATAAATATAGAAAATAATGAGGTTGTAAGCCTACGATCAAAAGACATAGATATACAAGTAGAAATAAATATAGATAATAGTATCAGCGACAATGTAGTTATGATGTACGCTGGATGGTGGAAAGAACATGGGAATCCAAATTACCTTATAGTATCAGATATATCCGATATGGGTGGACAAATAACTTATAATGAAACCTTTGTAGACATAATGAAACAAAACTAGTTAAATTTCATCGAAGGAATAACAAGATTAGTATAGAATTCATAAAAGGTTAATAGTTTTGTATATGTTAAGGAGGGGGACTAATGATTAAATACTCTTTAGAACAAAAGAATTTAATTATAGAGTTTAGAGTACCAGAGTTAGATCATCACATATCTAATGAAGTTAGAGAAGAAATTGATAATATATTAATCTCTAAAGCTATTAAAAATATAATATTTGACTTTAAAAATATTATATTTATGGATTCATCAGGTATAGGTGTGATTATAGGTAGATACAAAAAAATTTCCAGTGACGGTGGAAAAGTATCGGTAGTAAATGTAAATGCTAGAGTAAAAAAAATCTTTGACTTATCAGGCATGAATAAAATAATTGGCGTTTATGATACACGTGAAGAAGCCATAAGTTCTTTGTAAGGGGGAGATATTATGAGTAATATTATGGAAGTAAAAATTTCTGCCAAATCTGAAAATGAAAGCTTAGCAAGGGTTATAGTGGCATCCTTTGCAGCAAAACTAGATCCAACACTAGATGAGCTTGCAGATATAAAAACTGCAGTATCAGAAGCAGTGACAAATTGTATTATACATGGATACGATGAAGACGAATCAAAATTTGTATATATAAGATGTGAAATCAAAGATAAAGATACTATAAAAGTTGTAGTAGAAGATAGAGGAAAAGGAATAGAAGATGTATCAATGGCTATGCAACCACTTTATACATCAAAGCCAGAACTTGAAAGATCAGGAATGGGATTTACTGTGATGGAGAGCTTCATGGATGGTGTAGAGGTAAGTTCTATAAGAGATGAAGGGACTAAAATTGTAATGACTAAAAAAATCAACTTACCTGAATAAAGTCCAAAAAAGAATAGAGGTTTTATAATGGGGATAACTGCAACAAAACCAGAAAAGAGAGTATTACTTAGCCATACAGAAACATTAGCACTTATAGATAGAGCTCAACAAGGTGACGAAGAGGCTAAAGAAATTTTAATAGCGAATAACTTAGGATTAGTCAGAAGTGTTGTGTCAAAATTTTTAAATATAGGATATGATAGAGACGATTTATTTCAATTAGGTTCTATAGGTTTAATGAAGGCAATTTATAAATTTGACCCAAGTTTTAACGTTAAATTCTCAACATATGCAGTACCTATGATTTTAGGTGAAATAAAAAGGTATTTAAGAGATGATGGTATGGTAAAAGTATCAAGATCTTTAAAACAAATAGCAATAAAAGCAAAAACACAAAGTGAAATCTTAACTAAAAAATTAGGCAGAGAACCTACCATAGATGAAATAGCAAAAGAGATAGAGGTAGAAAAAGAAGATTTAGTAATGGCAATGGAATCTAATTTTTCTGTAGAATACTTACATAGTGTAATTCATGAAGAAGAAGGTTCTCCAATCTGTCTTATTGATAAAATAAGCTTAAAAGGAGAAAGTCAAGAAGAAAAGGTAATAGACAATTTACTTCTAAAAGAAGTTCTAGGTAAATTAGAAAAAAGAGAGCGTCAAATAATAATGCTTAGATACTTTGAAGATAAAACTCAAAGTGAAATAGGAGAACTACTCAATATATCTCAGGTACAAGTTTCTAGAATAGAAAAGAAAGTACTATCCAAACTAAAATCATATATAAGTTAAAATAATAAAGAATAAACTTCTATTTTAATGGATACTCCATTAAAATAGAGGTTTATTTTTTTTTGTAATACAAATAATAAAAATAATAGAAAAAATATATATGGAATATTTTTACTATATATACTTAAGGAGGCTGAGAGGTGGATAAGGATTATAAGAATTATGTAGATAAAATAAGTCCTAAACCAAAATACTTTAAAAATTATACAATGGCATTTTTAGTAGGAGGGCTTATAAGTGTTATTGGTCAGATTATAAATGATTTATATACTAATTTGGGAAATTTAGATAAAATAGGTGCAGCAACTGCAACATCTATAACCTTAATTTTCATAGGAGCGTTTCTTACAGGTCTAGGTGTATATGACATTATAGGAAAAAGGGCAGGTGCAGGTTCAATAGTACCTATAACTGGATTTGCAAACTCAATAGTATCTCCAGCAATGGAGTATAAAAGAGAAGGATATGTATTAGGGGTAGGAGCTAATTTATTTAAGATAGCGGGTCCAGTATTAGTATATGGAATAGGATCCTCTATACTATGTGGATTTATATATTATATTTTTACTCTTGTAAAATAAGGAGAGATAGTATGAGTAGCAAAAGAATAGGAAGTAGAACCGTAAGGTTAGAAAATAAACCAACCATAATTTCAGCAGCAGCAGTAGTGGGACCAAAAGAAGGAGAAGGACCTCTAAAAGAATATTTTGATATAATTATAGATAATGATTTATATGGAGAGAAATCTTGGGAATTTGCAGAAAGTAAAATGGTTGAAACTGCAATGAGAAAAGCTGTAGACAAATGTGGCAAAAAATTAGAAGATGTAAACTATTTAATTGGTGGAGATTTAATAAATCAACTATTACCTTCATCCTTTGCTGCAAGAGAACTTAGTATACCTTTCTTTGGAATATACGGAGCTTGCTCTACTATGGCAGAAGGAATGTGCTTGAGTTCTATGCTTATAGATGGAGGTTTTGCAGATTTGATTTTATCAGGAACATCTAGTCATTATTGTACAGCAGAAAGACAATTTAGATATCCTCTAGAATTAGGGAATCAAAAACCTATGACAGCTCAATGGACAGTAACAGGAGCAGGAAGTGTACTAATAGCCCCAAATGCTAAAGGACCACGAATAAAATATATAACAGTAGGTAAAGTAATAGACAAAGGAATAAGTGATGGCAATAATATGGGAGCAGCAATGGCACCAGCAGCTATAGATACTATATATGCTTATTTTAATGATACCAAAGATGATCCCAATAGCTTTGATCTAATTGCAACAGGTGATTTAGGTAAACTAGGAAAACAAATAACTGAAGATTTTTTAAATAAAAAAGGGATTGATATTTCTGACGTATACACTGATTGTGGAGTAGAAATTTTTGATTTAGAAGCTCAAGATGTTCATTGTGGAGGAAGTGGATGTGGATGTTCAGCAAGTGTATTTGCTGGATATATTTATAAAAAACTACTTAAAAAAGAGTTTAATAAGGTAATGTTAGTATCAACAGGAGCATTATTATCCCCTACAAGTACTTTACAAAAACAAACTATACCTTGTGTAGCTCATGCCATAGTTATAGTTAATGAGGAGTGATTGAAATGTTAGTAGACTATCTAAAAGTGTTTTTAGTAGGCGGAGTGATTTGTTTGATTGCTCAAGTGTTAATGGATTATTTTAAGATGCAAACTCCTTATGTATTAGTTTCATATGTAACAGCAGGAGTAATTTTAACATTTTTAGGAGTATATGAGCCTATAGTAAAGTTTGGAGGTTCTGGAGCGACAGTACCTATAATAGGTTTTGGATATTCTTTAGCAAATGGAGCAAAAGCAGGAATTGCAGAAGA
>NZ_JBOFOR010000080.1:0-24324 GCF_051659545.1 Romboutsia sp.
TAGGAGGTAAGCCAATGATTAAAGCTAAGAATAAAATTTATATAGGAAGTAGCAAGATAGGATATTTAAACGAAGAAATGTTATCGGTAGTATATGATTTTTTAGCAAATCAAGAAACTTATGAATTTGCTAAAGTAAAGCCAAGAAAAATCGGAGAAAATTATTTGCTAGAAATTGAAGTAAATGATTATACAAAAGAGTTGTTACATAATTTGAAAAATGTGAAACATATTAAACTATATAAAAGAACCCATTCATGGGATGAAATTTATAAAATGATAGATTCAACTGCAAAAGCTCCTAATTAATTAGGAGCTTTTGGTGTTTTTGATGGAATGAGAGCTAACAAGTGCACCAAGGATAAATTCTGCTTTAAAAGCAATTAAGGCTAGCATTGGATAGCGGAGCAACGGTTTTATCCAATGCGGTATTCCAAACAATAATTTATAATACCGACACCAAGTAAGTACACTCTATTAGTTTATAGGAGCAATAAACTTCAATGGTCCTATGTAGTAGGTTATTGAAAATTTGGAGGTTTAAAAAAGTAAGTAAGGTTCATGTACCAATAAAAATAAACACACAGGGCATTGGGCGACGGGGCAGTGAAGTGCTTCGCCGACAGGTCGCTCAAATGGCTATCCTCAAAAGCTACGAACACAAGCGAGCGATAAGATACGGAGCAGGCATGATATGTAATATGATGTTTGCGGAGTATGTTATCGTGAGACGTGTTCGTGCGTTGAGGATTAGTCAGAGGGGCATGGCCGATAGGCCTTCCTATAGCCGATTAACCATCTATAGATTACTAACTTTGGATATAGTTTAGGACCTTTATTTAGAGATATCTTTTGAGTTAGCGATTGTAGTGGAAATCCTTAGTGAGCGTACTTTGCTCACTAAGATTGGAGCGGAAAGCGCGGTGGCGATAGCCAAACTCCATAAGTATAAAAGTTAGGTATAGTAATATAAGTAATGATATAGATAGTACTGTAGCAAGAAAAAAATAATTACTAAAATTATATAAAATAGGCATGGAAGAATATAACTAAATAGGTTGTAGTGGATATGTAATAAATTGTAGTGACAATAGTACAAGCAGTATATTTTTAAGTCTGGCATCACAGTTTGCAGCGCTCTTTGCTGCAATCTGTGAGGTCAGACTAGACCCCATAGTTTTGACCCAAGCATATTAATAAAGATAGTTGATGAAGGAGCGGTTTTTGCTCCTTCTTCAACTATCTACCTATTCTATTAATACCTTAAATAATCTTAAGTTTTATATAAATTCAATAAACCACTACAGCATAATACAATTGTAGTTTATAATAAACTAGAGGTGATAGTGTGAATAAGGATCAATTTAATAACCTAGACTTTATGGAAAAGATAGAGTATTTAAATAATAAATTAAAAGAAGGTCAAACCGTAATAAGAATAAGAGAAGATATAGGAATCGGAGAAAAATCACTACAAAGAGAAGTCAAAGCAAATGGATATAGATATAATAATAAAGAAAGACAATATATACCCACTACAGAAGCCACTACAAAGTCCACTACAGAGGTAATAAATACAATTGTAGAGGGCGAAAATACAATTGTAGTGCCAAAGCAGCAGCAACAAGTTTTAGGATATTTAGAAAATAATTTTGAAGTTTTACAAGAGTTTTTAGAGAAATATAAGTCCACTACAAGAACCACTACAGAAACCACTACAAATCATATAATAATCAATTTAGTAGATGATAAACACTTAAATCCCAAGCCAAAGAGTATAAGAATAAATGAATTTATATATCAAGATTGGCAAGAATTCTGTGATACAAAGCACTATAGTAAGCAAGATTTAATATCAATGGCTTTAAAAGAATATATGGAGAAATATAAATAAATAGATGTTATAACTTAATGATATAATTAACTTAGAGGCGGTGAACTAATGAAAAAGCCAAATTATGAAGATTTTATAATGAAAAGAGCAATGGATATTTTTGCAGAAGAAGGTCTTAAGTTCTTTGGAATACATAAAAAAGTAAAAGACAATGGTCCAACTGAATTGGTTGTTTTAGAAAGTAAGAATATGTATATGGACTATACATTCTTAATGGAAGATGACACCTATATACATTTTGAGTTCCAGACAACTGATAAAGGATTAGATGATCTAATGAGATTTAGAACTTATGAGGCACTACTTAATCATCAAACTAAAAAGGAAGTTACAACATATGTTGTTTACTCTGGTGATATCAAAAATCCAATTAGTGAATATAATTGTGGTATAAACACTTATAAAGTAAATGCTATATCTATGGTTAATGAAGATGGAGATAAAGTATTTGATGAAATAATAGAGAAGCTATCTAGTGGGAATGATATAGATATTAAAGATATAATTAAACTTACATTTACACCAGTTATGGGTGGTAAAATGGATAAGAGTGAAAAGATATTAAAGGCTATAAAGTTAAGTAAAGAAATAACAAGTCCATATAAAAGAGATATGGAATCTATTTTATATGCTTTTGCTAATAAATTTTTAAGTGGTAAAGATTTAGAAAAAGTAAAGGAGGAGTTAAGAGTGACTGAAATAGGAAAAAGCCTTATTGAAGAAGGAAAAGAGCAAGGTAAAAAAGAAGGAATCGTAGAAGGTGAAAGAAAAAAAACAATAGAAATAGCTAAAAGTTTATTAGATTTATTATCTACAAAAATGATAGCTGAAAAGACAGGTTTAACTGAAGAAGAAGTTGAAGCCTTAAGAAATAATAAATAAAGTAAATACAAATAAATTGATACTAAGTGAAATAAAATGAAAAGCACATGCTCTTCATTTTATTTTTGTGCATTTGAAATTAGATGTAGAAGTTCAAAAATAAAATGAAATAATATTATAGATAATATACAAAAAGTTGTACAATCTAAAAAAAGAGAGTGCTATCGAAATAATAAGTAGAAATAGGAGAAATAGATAATGAATGAATTTAGCACAAATGTAAATATAACTGAACAAGTTAACTTTATATGGAAAATAGCAAATAAATTAAGAGGACCATACAAACCTGAAAAATACAAAGATGTAATAATACCAATGTGTGTAATAAGAAGATTTGAATGTGTTCTAGAAGATACAAAAGAAGTTGTACTAGAACAAGCAAAAAGGATTGATATAGAAGCAGTACTAAACTCAAAATCAGGATACAAATTCCACAACAAAAGTGAATTCAATCTAAATAAATTACTAGATGATCCAGACTCGATAAAACTAAACTTTAAATCATACTTACAAGGATTCTCATCAGAAGTAAGAGATATAATAGAAAAACTACACTTTGATAAAGAAATAGACTACATGGATGAAAAAGACCGTTTATACAATGTAATAAAAGAATTTTCACAAATAGACTTACATCCACAAACAGTATCAAACTCAGAAATGGGATATATATTCGAAGAACTTATAAGAAAGTTCTCAGAAAATGCAGAGGCTGGGGACCACTATACACCAAGAGAAGTTATAAAACTTATGGTAAACATACTTCTTAATGAAGATAGCCAAGACTTATCACAAGATGGAAAAATAGTAACTGTATATGATGGAACAACTGGAACAGGTGGTATGCTCGCAGTTGCAAGTGAATACATAAAATCTCTAAATAGTGATACAAAAATTGAAGTATTTGGACAAGAAATAAATGATGAATCTTATGCAATATGTAAAGCAGATATGCTTATAAAAGGACAAGACTCTAAAAATATAGTACTTGGAAATACACTTACAGATGATGGACTAAAAGGAATAAAAGTAAAATATGCCCTTATGAATCCTCCATTTGGAGTTACTTGGAATGATGACTTTACTAAAATAAATGAAGAACACACAACACTAGGATTTAACGGAAGATTTGGAGCAGGACTTCCAGGTAAAAGTGATGGAGCATTACTATTTACACAACATATGATATCAAAGCTAGAAGATGATGGTAGAGGAGCTATAATACACAACGGTTCACCTCTATTCAGTGGAAAAGCAGAAAGTGGAGAAAGTAACATACGTAAATGGTTACTTGAAGAAGACTTACTAGAAGCAATAGTAGCATTACCTACTCAAATGTTTTATAACACAGGTATCGCAACATATATATTTATAATTGCTAAAGAAAAAGAGCAAAAAAGAAAAGGTAAGGTTCAGTTAATAGATGCAACAAACTTTGGAAAAAGGCTGAGAAAAGGTCTAGGGGATAAGAGAAATGAAATAACTTCTGAAGACATAGTAACATTAACAGAAATTTATGATGAGTTTAAAGATAGCGATGTATGTAAGATATTAGACAATGAGGACTTCTTATACAGACAAATAACTATAGATAGACCATTTAGTCGTAACTTTGCTATCAATAAGCTTAGAATCGAAAATATGACTTCTCAGAGTGCTTTTAGTAAGCTTCATGATAAAGATACGTATAGTGAATTAGTAGAAAAGATAAAAAAGACTGCAAAAGATAAAAAAGCTATAGAAGAATTTGAAAAAGGAAAAGTTCTTCAAGATACAATTTTAAATATATTAAATGAAAATATATCAGATACAGTTTATAAAAATAGAGATGAATTTATAAAAGTGATAAAAGATATGTTCAAAGATGTAGCAGAGGTTAAAGCAGGGTTATTAAAAGCTATATGGATGGGACTGTCTGAAAAAGATGAAACTGCACATAAATATTACGATAAAAAAGGTGAAGTAGAAGTAGATTCAGAGCTTAGAGATACGGAGATAGTACCTTTTAAAGAAGATATTTACGAGTACTTTGAAAGAGAAGTAAAGCCACATGTAGCTGATGCAATAATTGATGAGAGTAAGACAAAGATTGGAGCAGAGATTCCTTTTACTAGATTATTTTATAAGTATGAAGATGAAGGAAGTTATGAAGAGTATATAACAAAGGCTAAAGAGCTAGAGGCTGAGATAGCTAAAATGCTTGAGGAGGTCTTTGAGTAGGATGGATAGATATAGCGAGTATAAGGATAGTGGTGTTGAATGGATTGGTGAGATACCAAGTCAATGGGATGTATTGCCTATGAGACATATTTTAAGATTAATTCAAACAGGTTCTACACCATCAACTTCAATAGATGAATTTTTTGATGGTGATATAAAATGGTTTGCACCAGGAGATTTTAGTGATGAGAAATATCTAATCAATTGTAATAGACACATAACTAAATTAGCTATTGATAAAAATGAATCTAAGTTATTACCTAAAGATACAGTATTGCTTGTTGGAATAGGTGCAACATTAGGAAAAGTAGCTATGATAAAAGAAGAGTCTGCATTTAATCAACAAATTACAGGGTTAGTAACAAATAAAAAAATAGTGCCTCAATTTCTTTACTATTGGTTAAAAATGAATACTAATACATTATTAAAAACATCAAATTTTACAACATTACCGATAGTAAATAATGAATTTATAAAAAGTTTTCCGACTATATGCCCTAGTGTTAATGAGCAAAAAATAATAGTACATTACTTAGACAAAAAAACTTCACAAATAGAAACTCTTATAAGTAAAAAAGAAGAGCTTATAGAAACTCTTAAAGCTTCTAGGACTAAGCTTATATCAGAAACTGTTACTAAAGGTCTTGATAAAGATGTTCCTATGAAAGATAGTGGAGTTGAGTGGATTGGTGAGATACCAAGTCATTGGGACATTAATAGACTTAAATACATTTGTAATATAAATCCACAAAAATCAGAAGTTAAATTATCTAAGTCTAGCCAAGTATCTTTTGTACCTATGGAAAATGTAAGCTTAAATACATTAATTCTAGATACAGATAAAGAACTAGCTGAGGTATATGGAGGGTACACGTATTTTAAAGAGGGAGATATAGTTTTTGCAAAAGTAACTCCATGTTTTGAAAATGGAAATATGGCAATAGCTAAAAATCTTACTAATGGAGTTGGATTTGGTTCAACTGAATTGAATGTATTAAGAGTTGATGAAAATATTATAGACAGAAAATTTTTATATTATGTAATTCAAAGTGATAAATTTAAGAATGAAGCTATAGCGAATATGTATGGAGTTGCAGGATTAAAAAGAATATCAACAAAGTTTATAGAGGACTATAATATTTTACTACCTTCAATAGATGAGCAAAGGAAAATAATAGAGTTTCTAAATTTAAAAACTAATTATATAGATATGATAATAACTAAAACAGAAGAACAAATAGAACTACTTAAAAAAGCTAAACAAAAGCTAATAACAGAAGTAGTAACAGGAAAAATAGATGTAACAAACTTATAATAAAATAAATTTCATAGAAAGAGGGAAACTTTGTTTCCCTCAAAAACCCCCGAGGGTGCAAAATTTGACGAATCAATTTTTTATTAAGGCAGAGTCATCTGTCTTTTTTTAATGCTATAAAAATAGAGCAGAAAAGAACAGAAAAATGACCTTTACTAGTCTTTACTAGTATTTAAAAAAAGTATTTATAGTATTTAATAGTATTTAGGCATATCCCAACCCCTTGGAATAACTTATGTTGAAAAGCTTAAATGGGACAGATTAATACCGAAATAGGACAGATTAATACGTTATTGGGACGGATTAATACGCTAACTAGGACAAATTAATATTTAACTAGGACAAATTAATACTGAATTGGGACAGATTAATACGTTATTGTTAGGACTAATTAAAATAGTTGTCCCAATAATTCAAGTATGTTAATCTTTAATAAGAGGTGAGTTTATGGACAATAAAATGCTAGTTAAAAACAATGCTTTTATAACTGCTAAATACAACTTAACACTTGATGAGAATAGGTTATTTGTTTATATATTATATAATATTCAAAAAAATAAGAACGGATTATCTTGCACTATAAATAGGGATGATTTTTCTAATATATTTAAAAATAGGACAAATTCAACTGTAAATGGAGTTACAAAAGTATTAGATGATATAAAGAAAAAATCTATATATTTCAAAGAAAACTTAGAAGATGGCTCTACAAATTGGGGTTCTTATGTGTTTTTAATGGGATATGTATATAATAATAAATCAGATTCTTTTAAAATTGAAGTTCCAGAGAGAGTATATAATCTTTTAATGCAATATATAGATGGATATACTCCGATTACATTACAGACTTGGTTAGGGTTAAAAAATACATATGCTCAAAGATTCTATGATTTACTTAGAATGTGGAGTGGAACGAAGAATATTATTAATTACAAAGTAGAAGATTTAAAAATGTATTTTCAGATAGATGACAAGTATCCGAACTTTAAGGACTTTAAAAGAAGGGTTATACTTCCAGCTATAAAAGAGCTTAATGAAACCGGATATTTTGAGATAGATATAAAAGAAAATAAAGTGGGTAGAAAGGTTGATTCTATAGACTTTATCGTAAAAGACTTAGATAAAAGAAAGTATTTTACTAAAGATGATACTACAAAAGAAATACCAAGTGAAGTGATTGAAGAAGTTGCAGTGATGCTAGATAATACTATTATAGATGGTGAAGAAAAAACTGTTTTTAAACCGAACTTTAATACTTTAAACGATAATATAAATGAGTCAAAAGAATGTGATTTTGAGCCTTTTGTTCCTGATGAAACATTATTTACAAAAGGGACTTTGAGAAGTTTTAAAAGGGACTTTAATACTATTGATTTTAAAAATAAATACATGCTAAATGCTTTTGATGATGCTGTTATGATAGTTCTTGACAGAGATGATGTAGAAACTATTAAAGCTACATCATACAAGTTCTTCAAAGGAACTTTAGATAATAAAATTATTGAATATCAAAAAGAAGAAATTGAGGATATTGCTCATAAAAAAGAGCTTGATATGTATTGGTAAAATTCACGACAATGTGAATGATTAGGGGGAACATTATGATAAGACTAAATGATTTAAAAGAGAGAAATTACCAAGATATAATCAAATCATATTTAATAAATGAAAATGGATATATCGAAGGTTTTAACAAGAACTACAACAAAACTCATGCACTTGATACAAAGATGCTATTTGAGTTTTTATACGATACTCAAAGTGTTCAAATGAGCAAACTAAAAGAAACATACAAAGAGAAACTTGAAGAAAAAATAATTGAAAGATTAAACAAAGAAATCAGCGATTATGGAATACTTGAAGTATTAAAAAAAGGATTTAAGGATAGAGGACAGACTATATATTTAATGTATAGAAAGCCTGCTACAACTTACAACAAAGAGGCATTAGAGCTATACAACAAAAATAGATTCTCAGTAACAGAAGAACTTGTATATAACGAAAATGACTATGAATCAGATGTAAAAAAGAAAAAGGGGAGAGTTGATTTAGTTCTATTCTTAAATGGGATTCCAATAATAACTTTTGAACTTAAAAATAATTTATCAGGACAAAGTGTAAAAAATGCTAAGACTCAATACATGAACGATAGAAATCCAAAGGAAAAGTTATTTACATTTAATGAAAGATGTATAGTACATTTTGCAATGGATACGGAAGAAATATATATGACTACAAAGTTAAACAAGCAAAGTACTTTCTTCCTACCATTTAACAAAGGAAACAATGGTGGAAAAGGAAATCCAGATGCAGGTGATAAGATAAGAGTACACTACATTTGGGAAGATATTTTATCTAAGGATACTTTACTTTATTTAATAGATAAGTTTGTATATCTTCAAATTAAAGAAGAAAAAGATGAAAAGGGTAAAAGAAAAAAGCCAAAGAAAAATATAATTTTCCCTAGATACCATCAAATAGATGTTGTTAGAAACTTACTACAAGATGTATATGTAAATAAGACAAGCTCTAATTATCTTATACAGCACAGTGCAGGTAGTGGTAAGACTAACAGTATAGCTTGGCTTAGTCATAGGCTTATGAGTATCCATGATGATTGTAATAATAATATATTTGATGTTGTTATAGTTATGACTGATAGAAAAGTAGTTGATAAACAGTTAAGAGATGCAGTACTTGGACTTGATCATAAAGATGGTACTATAAGTATTATGGATAGAGACAGTGACCAGCTAGCAGATGCCCTAACTGACGGTACTAAAATTCTTGTAACTACTATTCAAAAATTTAGATATATACTAGATAAGATAGAAGCAATAAAGAATAAGAACTTTGCGATTATAATAGATGAGGCACATTCTTCAACTTCTGGTAAAAATATGGAAGCAGTAACAAAAGCACTTACAAGTGACGAAATAATAGAAGCAGAAAATGAAGATAAATTAGATGATCTTATAGTAGATGAAATTAAAAGAAATGGTAAACAAGCTAATATATCAATGTTTGCATTTACTGCTACACCAAAGCCATCAACATTAGATATGTTTGGACACCCTGTACCTGGTACAGATAGGAAAGAGGCATTCCATTTATATTCTATGAAACAAGCTATTGAAGAAGGTTTTATATTAGATGTTTTAAGAAACTATGTTACTTACAAAACTTACTTTGAAGTTAGGCAATTAGTTGAGAAGGATGTAAATGTTCCAAAATCTAAGACTAAAAGGAAAATAGCGAAAAGTAGAGATATTCATCCAACTAATATATCTCAGAAGGTAGCGATTATTATAGAGCATTTCAAAGATAATGTAATGCATAAGATTGGTGGTCGTGCCAAGGCTATGGTTGTTACATCATCAAGAGAAAGTGCTGTTAAATATAAATTAGCATTTGAGAAATATGTAAAAGAAAATGGATATGAAAATATCAATGCACTTGTGGCATTTTCAGGGAAAGTTACTGTAGATGAATTTGATGAAGATATTACAGAAGAAAAGATGAATGGATTTAAGGAAGAAGAGGTACCAGATAGATTTGCAGGAGAGGATTACCAGGTTTTATTAGTTGCTGATAAGTATCAAACTGGATTTGACCAGCCTCTACTTCATACGATGTATATAGATAAGAAGTTAAGAGGGGTTAAGGCTGTTCAGACTTTAAGTAGATTAAATAGAACTTGTGCAGGTAAGGATGATACCTTTATATTAGATTTTAAGAATGATTTAGAGGATATTAAAAAGTCATTCTCAACGTTTTATGAGTGTACTGAGTTAGTTGAAACACTAGATCCTAACCTAGTGTATGACTTAGAAAGAAAGATAGAAAATTTCAATATTATAAATAAAGATGAAGTTGATAAATTTATTACAAAGGCTTACAAAGAAAAGAAAACAAGTAAGGATAGACAGCAGCAGATAAGTTATGTTTCTAAGGCTCTTGAGAGAGTTAATCGATATAATAATGAGGATGTACTTGAGATAAGAGCTGTGTTAAGAAAGTTTACTAATTTCTATTCTCTTATGATACAAATTTCAGATTTTGAAGATGTAGAGCTTCATAAGTTATATATATTCTCTAAGTTTTTAGTTAAGGCTATAGAGGTTGAGAGTGAAGATGAAATAGATATAAGTGATAAGGTTAGCTTGGAAAACTTCCATCAAGTTAAGGTAGGAGAGGTAAGAGAAACAGAAATAGAATATGGTGGAGAAGTTAAGCATAATTCAAGTATTACAGTAGGTGGAGTTCAAGAGGAATTTGATGCATTGTCTCATATTATAAAAGAGATAAATGAGCTGTTTAATGTTGAATTTGGAGAGACTGAAGTACTTGCAGCAATGCAGGTGGAGGAGATTTTAAAGACATCAGAGGATTTACAAAGAAGAGCTGAGAATAATACTATAGACAACTTTAAGTATTCGTTTAATGAGGAGTACCAAAAATCTGTTATAGAGGGGCTTGATAGGAATCAGGAATTCTTTGAGACTTTATTAACTAATGAGAAGTTAAGTGGTGTGTTGATGGAGTTTATGGCTGATAGGGTTTATTCCGCTTTAAGGAAGTAACTTATCTTAGATGTTTTGATTTACTCAAATGTGATATATAATATTAATATAATATCGGTACAAAACTAGATATAATTTTAGAAGGAGGATTACTTTGATAATTGATAAAATACATATACAGAATTTTACTGTATTTAAAGATATAAAAATTCAATTAAATGAAGGTATAAATGTATTTATTGGACAAAATGGAACGGGAAAAACACATTTATTAAAATTAATTTATGGAATTAGACCTGTTACAAAGACAAAGTTTTTCAATGAGGAAATAAGCATGCCTTTATTTAGATCTAATGTAAATAGATTGATAAATAATGAAAATCATCATGTTGGAACAGTGTGGAGTGAAGATATTGATGCTGAGATTGTTTCTTGTGTTGAGATTGAGTTTAAAAATTCATCATTAGAGAGCATAGAATATAGTATCAATATAGCTAAGGATGATGATGATTTAGATGATGCTATGGTTGATTATTATGAATCATTTGGTTATATCGGAGATTTACTAAATGATTCGCCAGACTACACATTTATACCTGCTAAGGAGATATTGTCACACTCAAAAGGATTATTAGCGCTAAATAATAGATTTGATATACCATTTGACAAAACATACATTGATATAATAACAAGTGCAGAGCTTCCAGAAGCTAAAAAATTATCTCAATCATCACTTAAGATACTGGATGTTATATCCGGAATTATAGGTGGAGATGTAGTCAATGAAGATGGTAATTTTTATATAAATAAGAAATTTAAAAAAATAGAATTTTCTCTTGAAGCAGAAGGGTTAAGAAAGTTTGGATTACTTTGGAAACTTATAAAGAATGGACTTATAGAAAAAGGTAGTGTATTTATTTGGGATGAACCAGATGCAAATATAAATCCAGAACTATTACCAACACTTGCAAAAATATTATTAGCAATGGAAAAAGAGGGAGTTCAAATATTTATAGCTACACATAGTTATAATTTGGCTAAGTACTTAGAGTTATTTAGAGAAGATAAGAATTCAGTAGGTTTTTATAATTTATATAAGGAAGATGATAAGATAGATGTAGATTATAAGGAGTATTTTGGAAAGTTAAAGAATAATTCTATTATTGATTCTGACTTCGATTTATATGAAGAGGTTATAGAAAGTATTGAGGATGATTCATGGAAAAACTTATAAGGGATGAAAATGGGCATTTTACATTTGATTTTACAAAGTCTATTGATGTATATCAATACCATAACATAGCAAATAAATCTAATCTGAATGACGTGGATTTTGTAGCTGAAATGCAAACAATGATCTTATTTATTGAGTATAAAAACTCAGATGTTCCTGGAACGAGTAACCCTAATGGATTATATGAAAAAAGGAGAAATAACCCTATTGAGTTTAATACAAACTTAATAAATAAGTTCTTACACACACTGCTTATACTCTTGGTTGAGGGTAAAAATCCAGATAATAAACCTATTCATTATATTCTTATAATAAACGAGCCTTTAATAGATAGAAAAATAAGACGTAAAATAAAAAAAATGTTAGATAATAATTTACCATTTAATCTTAGAGGTGATACTATAACAAAGGAAGTAATTACAGCTGTGGATGTAGTAGATTTAGAGGAGTTTATAAGTAAATATCCGGAGATACCTGTAATTGCAAATTTTTAAAAGCTCTTTAGGATTAACTTGAAAAGATAAAATTAAAATATTAGATATATTCACGAGATTATAAGCATTAAAGGCAGAGAAATCTGCCTTTTTTTAGTAACTTTGCTTCCCTCAAAAACCCCTGGGGGTGCAGAACTTGATTAAATTGTATATTTACAGGATTTTCTTAATTCCATTCTTAGAAGGTACATGATATCCATTTTTAACCTGTATCATTGAATCAGCTCCACAGTTACAACGTATCATTACCATCATCATATCAGATGTTTTCATTTTTTTTAGGTTATGTTTTACATTACATAATGGGCATATAAAGTATTTTTTCTTTTCCATAATTATTTTAAAATGACTCCTTTTAGTTTTCTAGTAGCGTATAAATATATTTTATCATGCTATTAAATGATAGTATTAATTTTTTTATATCTAAAAATAGGACAGAAAAGAGCAGAAAAAAGACCTTTACTAGTCTTTACTAGTATTTAAAAAAGTATTTAATAGTATTTAATAGTATTTAGACATGCCCTAACCCCTTGGAAATACTATTGTTAAGAGCTTTAAAAGCGACATATTAGGGATTTATTACGACGTATTAGGGATTAAAGACGACAAATCAGGGATTTAACTACGACGTATTAGGGAATAAAAGCGACAAATCAGGGAGTAACTACGACATATTAGGGGTATAAAAAGCGACAACAATAAAAAAGTTGACGCAATTGATGCTATTTGATAATCTATAAATATAATTAAGTAAGGGGGAAAATAAATATGAACCTTATAGAAGAACTAGAGAATAATCGTGTATTAATGAAAAATAATATGCTAGTAAAAGCTAGATATAGCCTAAGTCTGGTCGAAAATAGAATATTTTTATCTATGCTATATAAACTTCAAAAAAAATCAGATGGAATACTGACTTGTTCAATTAGCCACTTGGAGTTTAAAGATATAGTTAAATTTAAGGAAAAAAATACAATCAAAGGTATATTAGATATTTTAGAAGAACTAAGAAAAAAGCCTATATACTTCAGAGAAGAAAAGAAAAATAAAAAAGGTAGCTTGTGGGGAGCATATGGATTTATAAATGGATATGAGTACGACGACGAATTAGGGATATTTAATATTGAAGCGTCTGAAAAGATACATAATTTATTAAAAGAGTATTTAAAGATGGGATATACTCCTATTAATGTTCAAATTTGGTTATCTCTTAATAATTCATATGCACAGCGTTTTTATGATTTATTAAGGCTTTGGAGTGGAACTAAAGATACTATAAGTTATAAAATAGATGATATAAAGGAATTATTGATGTTAGATGATAAATATGGAAAATACAATGATTTCAAAAGGCGTGTTATACTTCCAGCTATAAAAGAGCTTAATGAAACAGGATATTTTGAAATAGATATAAAAGAAAATAAAGTAGGTAGAAAAGTTGATTCGATTGACTTTATTGTAAAAGATTTGGACAAGCGAAAATATTTTACTAAGGAAGATAGTCTAATACAGATATCAAGTGAAGAAGTTGCAGTAACGCTGGAGAATGTTATTAGTACTGATAAAGAAGAGGCTATTTTAAAGCCTAAGTTTAGTACTCAAGGAGAAGATATAAATGAGTCAAAAGAAAGTACTTTTGAGCCTTTTGTTCCTGATGAAAGCCTGTTTACCAAAGGTACTTTAAGAAGTTTTAAATTGGACTTTAAAGGAATTGATTTTAAGAATGAATACATGGAGAAAGCTTTTAATGATACTGTAATGGTAACTCTTGATAGAGATGATGTAGAGACTATTAAAGCGACTTCATACAAGTTCTTCAAGGGTACTTTGGATAATAAGATTGTTGAGTACAAAATTGAGGAAAAAGAGGATATCGAGCATAAAAAAAATATTGAAATGTTTTGGTAGAAGTCACGATAAAGTGAATTTTAAATTAGTTTTTATATATCAATATCACAACCTACAAGTGGAATTGATATTTGAATGAAAGGGGCACAATAATACAATTAGAACTAGGAGATGAGAAATACCTTTTCACTCTAAAGTGCTATAATAAAATTAATATGTGATAAAAGGAGCTTATAAAATGGATAATAAATTTTTACATACATTGCTAGAAACAAAGTGTTTAAAAAACTCACTATATGCAATATTAAAGCATAGTTTTTTATATCATTCTAATAGAATAGAAGGGAGTACATTTACCACTGAGGCACTGGCTTTATTATTAGATAAAAATGTTGTAACAGGTAAGCATACATTAGATGATGTTCAAGAAACAGTTAATTCTAGCTATGTATTTGACACAATAGTAGAAACATTAGGAACAAAGATAAGTCATAGTTTTTTAAAGAATTTACATTCAAGTTTAATGTTCAATACTACATTACATGCAAAAGGATTTTCAGGAATATATAAAACAATACCTAATATGATCATAGGAACCAATGCAAAGATAGCTCAGCCTTTTGAAGTAGAGCCTAAGCTTGATGAACTACTAGAGTGGTATTATAACCTTGAAAATGTTACATTGGATGATATCGCAGAGTTTCACTATAGATTTGAATTAATACATCCATTTCAAGATGGTAATGGGCGAATAGGTAGATTTTTAATGTTAAAACAAATGCTAGAAAATAATTTACCTATAGTAATAGTATCTTGGGATACGGAAGATTTATATAGAAATTCTCTAAATCTATGTTCTATTGGTGATTACAGCTCACTAAGTAGATATTTAAAAACATTGACTGACTTTAGAGAAGACTATAAGGAGTTTTGGAATTAAGAGAGATTAATTAAATAGAATAGATTTTATACAAATTGTACGTAAAACACGTTTTATACACAAAAAGTGTGAAAAAAATGTGTATACAAACACATTGTGTTTGTATATAATATGTTGCACTCTATGCAACATATTATATTAATCTATGATGTGCTTGCTTTGTCAGAGAAGTGAAGTGCGGAGATTTTATCAACGGTTTTTTGTATTTAGCCGTTTCTGACTAGAAGTTTTAACTTCGAACAAAAAATACATTCCAATGAAATGTGAAAGCATCTAACTTTTGTTAGATGCTTTTTTTGGTTTCTTAGCTTTATTTTTTTCCATTTCTTCAATTGAAACTATATTAAAAACATCTTGATCCTTGATATATATATTATCATCTCTTACAAAAAAGCTTTCTGGATAGTGGGTTTTATCTTGCGCCAAGCTTAGAAGCATAAAACTTTGTTTCCCTCAAAAACCCCTGGGGGTGCAGAACTTGACTGATTTTGTCAAGTTCTTGCTAAGAGGTAAATTTATAAGAGCAGGATATGTTGAAGAGCAATTAAAAATAGAAATAGAAAAAACCTTAGAAACTTTAATAAAATATCAAATAATAGATAAAAACTACATTATAAATGAAAATTTAAACTCCAAGTAACTAACTTTGTTTCCCTCAAAACCTATGGGGGTGCAGAATTTGTAAGTCTCAATTTAAAGAGGAGGATTAAATGATAGTTAAAAATATAAGGCATGATTTAGCCTATAAAAATAGTAACCATATTGTTATGATGCATAATAGTTTAAATATTACATTAGAATTTGATCATAGAATTATATACTCTTTTATCTCTAATTTTGAAGATGGATTAGATGTTAAGTATATATATGAACTAATGGAGCCTAAAGGGTGGACTAAGGATTATTTAGATGAGTGTATAGATTTTCTTTTAGTTTTACATTTTATAGAAGATATATCGGGTAATACAAATTTAGATAAAATGAAAAGAGAGTTTGAAGAATTTAAAAGGCATATATTTGGAAGTTAGATTAGGCACATATTTTATATGTGTCTTTTAATTTTTATGTTTGTGTTAAAATAGGGAAGAAAAGAATCTCTTTTAAATAAAGTTAGTGCATTTAAAAATGCTGAGGAAAAAGGTGATATATCCTTACAATATTTTAAATAAATTAAATATATTTTTAAAAGTTATTTAATGTTTATTTTATTATAGATTTAATTAAGATTAAATCTATTTAAACAAAACAATTACGAATATTTGCAAATGTATTAAAAGAGGGTATAGATATTCTTAATCGAGTATCTATGCCCTATTTTTAAACTAAATACTAAGATTCTACAGTATTTTTATTTTTTAACAAATATAATTAGATTGAGGGATAAAATTTATTTTATATTGGAGGGTGTATTGTGAGTTTTATGGATAAAATTAAAAATTTGAACAAAAAAACAGTATTTGCAATTTTAGGAGGTATAGTAGTAGGTATATTTATGGGGGTGGTAATATCTCCAGCTTGCTCTGATTCTAGTCATAATGGAATTAAAGCAGAAAATAAAGAACTTAGTGCTAGTGTCACAAGTTTAAACCAAGATATTTCAAGTAAAGATGATGAAATTGAAACATTAAATGCTAAGATTGATCAAGCTAAACCTTGGTTTGATATGAAGGAAGAAGAACAAAAAAAGATAGCTGACGAAAATACTAGAATTGAAGCAGAGAAGAAAGCTCAGGAAGAGAAAGCACGCCAGGAGCAAGAAAGATTAGCACAAGAGAAAGAGAAACAAGGTTATGATACTGGTATAAGCTATGATAGTTTAGCTAGAAATCCTAAAGATAATTTAGGTAAAAAAATTAAGTTCAATGGTGAAGTAGTTCAAGTTATGGAAGGTGACTCAGAAGTACAGGTTAGATTAGCCGTTGGTGGAAATTATGATAAAATAATATATTGTGTATACGATAAAAGTTTAGTATCAAGTAGGATTTTAGAAAATGACAATATAACTGTTTATGGTATAAGTGCAGATGTAATTACATACCAATCAACTATGGGAGGAGATATTACGATTCCTTCAATGTTAGTTGAAAAAATTGATCAATAGAATATTCATACACTATAGGTAATATTTAAATTAATAAAATAAGGCACTTAAGATTGAACATAGACGAGAAAAGAGAAGATATAGAGCATCAAAAAGTGTGTATACAAACACATCTAATTTGTATATAATAAAACTATAATATATTGCAATGCGATATGTTATAGTAATCTATGACGTACTTGCTTTGTAAGATAAGTAAAGTGCAGAGATTTTACCAACGGTTTTGTATTCAGCCGTTTCTGACTAGAAGATTTTTTACTTTGAACAAAAATACATTTAAACGAATTATAAAAGTATCTAATCTAATGTTAGGTACTTTTTTTAATTTTTAGAGTTATGAGGAGAATTTGTACAATGTTATCATATTAATATAAAGTTAAACTAAAGGTGGTGAGCTAATGAAAAAGCCCAATTATGAAGATTTTATAATGAAAAGAGCAATGGATATTTTTGCAGAAGAAGGTCTTAAGTTCTTTGGAATAGATAAAAAAGTAAAAGACAATGGTCCAACGGAATTGGTTGTTTTAGAAAGCAAGAATATGTATATGGATTATACATTTTTAATGGAAGATGATAGCTACATACATTTTGAGTTCCAGACAACGAATAAAGGTGTCGAGGATTTAATGAGATTCAGAACTTATGAATCATTACTAAATCATCAAACTAAAAAAGAAGTTATTACATATGTTGTTTACTCAGGTGATATCCAAAATCCAGTTAGTGAATATAAATGTGGTATGAATATTTATAAAGTAGAAGCTATATCTATGGTAAATGAAGATGGAGACAAAGTATTTGATGATATAATAGAGAAATTATCTTGTGGGAAAGATATAGATAAGCAAGATATAATAAAGCTTACATTTACACCAGTTATGGGTGGTAAAATGGATAAGAGTGAAAAGATATTAAAGGCAATAAAGTTAAGTAAAGAAATAACAAGTCCATATAAAAGAGATATGGAATCTATTTTATATGCTTTTGCTAATAAATTTTTAAGTGGTAAAGATTTAGAAAAGGTAAAGGAGGAGTTAAGAGTGACTGAAATAGGGAAGAGTCTTATTGAAGAAGGAAAAGAGCAAGGTAAAAAAGAAGGAATCGTAGAAGGCGAAAGAAAAAAAACAATAGAAATAGCTAAAAGTTTATTAGATCTATTATCTACAAAAATGATAGCTGAAAAGACAGGTTTAACTGAAGAAGAAGTTGAAGCTTTAAGAAATAATAAATAAAGTAAATGAGGGACTTATGGTGACTGAAATGGGCAAGAGTCTTATCGAAGAAGGAATAGAACGAGGTAAGAGAGAAAATGCTATAGAGGTAAATATGAATATATATAAAGAAATGATAGAGAGTATGGATCGTATAACATACGCACAGCTGAAACAAAAAGATGGTAATTTATCCTATCTATCGGTAGAAATGGGAAATAGAGACTTTGTAAGTAGTATTTGGAATGCTATAGAAAAAGGAATAAGAGAAGAACATATTAGAATTAGTGAAAGATGCAAAGAAATAGATATTGAATTTCCAAACTGTACTGATGAAGAAGTGAAAAATATGGCTAGAGAAACTATAGTTCAAGGATGCTATAAAGAAGGTTGTAGTAAAGATTATTTAAAAAGAGCTTTTAGATTAAGTGATGATATACTAGAACAGATATTAAATAGTAAGTATATATAAAATAGAAATATAAGTGTAAAGCAAGGAGAATGTATGACAATGATATTAATAGAAGTTGAAGAATTTGCTAAAAAGTATGTAGAAAGTAACAAGAGTGAAAAAATAGAAGATGTAATAAGTAGATTAAATGAATCCTTAGAAAATAAAAAGTCAGGATCTAAATGTTGTCAGTGTGGTGAAACTATTTGGGCACTAGGTAGTGCTGTCAGTGGTTTTGAAGGATGCTTTACATGTATAACAGGTGAGGCAGATGACTCTAGTGATTATGAAGTTTTTTAGTGAAAAATCCTGAAAGTAAAGTAATTGAGAAATTAGAATTATCTAAAAAAAGATTGAGCTAGAGAGAAGGCAATTGAAATAGCTAGTTTATTATATTTATATAAGTTAAATTATTATAAAGGATGTGATCACTATGGATAACAATGAAAACTATAGGAAATCATCTGATTTTATTATAGATAGATATAAAGATACAGATGGAGGAGTTAAGAGTGACTGAAATAGGAAAGAGCCTTATTGAAGAAGCGAAAAGAGAAAAAACAATAGAGATAGCTAGGAATTTATTAGAGGTCTTAACAATAGAGATGATAGCTAATAAGACTGGTCTGACTGTAGAAGAAGTAAAATCATTAAAAGATGAATCTAAATAAATTATAGATGGAGGGCATTGCCCTCTATTTTTATGTATTTTTATATATTCGACAAACTTTGATAAATAAATTAAAATAAATTATATGAGAATTAAAAAATAGCAAGAGGAAAACTTTGTTTCCCTCAAAAACCCCTGGGGGTGCAGAACTTGACTGCTTTTGTAAAGTTCTTGCTAATAAATAAATAGAAGAGAACACCTACAATTGCAGATATTCTCTTCTATATTTTATAAGTCATATTCTAAATCAAGAGCTAAACGTCTTTCTGTTTCATCATAGGCTTCATTATCATTTCTTGAGCCTATAACAATAATATGTATTTCTTTATGTTCTCTATCAATTTTATATGTAACCCTTATAGCATCAGCTTTTAACTTTATTTTAAAGCAATTCTGTAAGGGCTTATGAAGTGGATTACCGTATCCACCTTCACTTTTTGGTAAAGGGTTTAAAATGACTCTATCCAAAACGTTATATACTCTTAACTCTATTTGCCTATCAATTTTTTGCATATCTTTTTGACTAAGTTTTGAAAATTTATATATCCATTGATTACTCAAAATCAACCTCACCACAAGCATCTATTTCAGCTTGAGTAATACCACTTATTTGCATCATAGATTCTTTAGAGATACTTTCATTAGGATTAAAATCATTCAATCGTTTCTTAGTCAGTAAATATATTCTTTCATCTTCATATTTTTCTATTTTAGCTTGTAATTCTTTTATTAATTTTTCTGATTCAAATTGTTGTTTATTTATAGAATCAAAATATTCACAGCTCATTATAATACCTTCAACATTATTATTTTTAGATATAAATTTAATACCATTATCTTTTAGACTTTTTAAGTCATCAAGTATTTTTGAACAACCACCTCTATTTAAAGTAGTTAAAGATACAAGTACATCTTTTATTGAAGTTAAGTTACTATAATCTAATTTAATAGCATTCATAAAATCACTCCTTATTTAATTTATTATATTATAAGTATAACAAATTAACATCAAAAAATACATACTTTTAAACGTTAAATTTAACTATATTGTAATTAATCTAAAATAACATAGATGTAATAGAAATAAATATGATTTTTTTACAATTCGACAAACTTTTATAAATAAATTAAAATAGATTATATAAAAATAAAAAAATAACTAATGATATTTATGATTAATACATTGTAAATGCTTAAGTTAATAGAATTTATTGAATTTTAAAAGTCAAGTTTGAGCCGATAAACTTGACTTTTTAAGCTTAAAATAGCACACTTAGAGGATTAATATCTACATAAAAAATAATAATGGGAGGGGGAGTAAATATGAGTAATCTTATATATCTTTTATCAGATGCATATAAAAATATGGATCACAATATAAAACAAGGAGATATAAAAATATATCCTAAAAGAAAATTAGCTGTATTTGTTTTAATACTTATAATAATTATGGCTATAACTATATATTACATTATGAATTATAAAAATATTAATAGTAATTTTATTACATTACTTTTACTACTAATGTATAGCTTTATGATTGCTTGCATTTGGTCATTAGAGAAAATAAATACAAGAAAATATGGAGATAACAAAAATAACTACTATAAAAGAATTAATATATTTAGAAATATATTAAAAAATGAATTTAAAGTTTACTCTAGAAAAAAGGTAAAGAATTTAATATTCCAATGTGAAGAAGAGATAAGAAGTCTAGAAAAACCAACAGAGTATACAGAGAAGTTCATATCGATTGCAAGTAAAATTATATATCCTGTATTTGCAGTTATTGTTAGTATATTTATAACTACTGATAAACCAAATATGAATTTATCTCAAGAAAGCATAATAACTACAATTGTTATTATAGCTATATCATTTGTATTTATAAGTACCTTATTATATCTTCTTTTATACATTTCTGCGATTGCCAACAGAAAGATAATAAAAGATTTAAAAATACTAAATAACGTACTAAATGATATATATACATTGAACTTTAGTGATTTTGAATAATTAAAAATCAAAAACATAAAAAAATAGGGGTATAAATATATTCCTATTTTTATTAATAAATAGATATTTAAGTAATAAAAATTATTCAATGACATTATAGTAACAGACATTTGGAGGAAAAGATGAAGAAAAGAGCAGTAGGTTATTGTAGGATATCTACATTAATGCAAGTAGATAATACTTCGCTTAAGGACCAGGAAGATAAAATTAAAATGTATGCTAAGCTTCACGATATCGTGATAGATAAAGTTTTTATAGATAAAGCTGTATCAGGTAAATCTACAGATAGACCAGAGTATGATAAAATGATGGACTATATAAAGACAAATGATATAGATATGATTATAGTTTATAAAAATGACCGAATTCACAGGAGTTTATATAATCTATTGGCGATGATCTATGAGCTGCAGGAATATGAAGTAGCCTTAGTAAGTGTTACAGAAATGTTTGATACCTCAACTCCTCAAGGGATGTTGTTCCTACAAATGCTAGGAAGCTTTGCAGAGTTTGAAAGAGCAATAATTAATGAAAGAACTCATAACGGAAGAATAGCAAGATTAAATGAAAATAAATGGGTTGGAGGTAAGCCTTCCCTTGGATATAAAGTAAACAAACAGGGTCAATTTGAAATAAATGAAGAAGAAGCTAAAATAGTTAAAGATATATTTAAACTAAGGTCCAAGGGTATTTCATTAGCTAAAATAGGAGCCAAGTATGGATTTTCAAAACAAAAGGTAGATTATATTTTAAAAAATAAAAACTATATTGGTATATTTAATTACCAAGGAAAGAAAGAAAAGAATGATATAATCATTGAAATAGAGGCAATAGTATCAAAGTATATGTGGAATAAAGTTAATAAAAACCAAAAATAATTTGAAAAAAAATCTAAAAAGATGTTAAAATAAAGTTAATATGAATTAAATATAAATTATTTACAAATTAAATACAAATGAGGTATAAATTATGAAAATATGTTCATTTTTCAACGTAAAAGGTGGAGTAGGAAAAACAACACTAACTATACTTACAGCGATGAAATTAAGTAAAGAAGGCAAAAAAATATTACTAATCGACGCAGATACACAGGCTAATCTAACACAGTTTTTGTATAAAGTTGTTCACGAAGACAAGACATTATTTCAAATGCTAACAGAAAATATAACTGCCAATGAAGTAATACTAAAATCACCAGTAGAAGAATTTGAAAACATAGACCTAATCCCAAGTGATATTAGTTTAAGTGTTTTATCTGAATATTTATCTACTCAAATGGGAAGAGAAAAGGCAGTATGGAGATGGTTTAAAAATAACATAGATACTATAGAAAAATATGATTATATATTTATAGACTTATCACCATCATATGATCTTATAGCTAGAAATTTTATGCTAATATCAGATTCAATAATTACTCCTATAGAGTATCAGGATATAGCATCAATAAGAGGGTGTGAGTTATTCTTCCAAAAGTTTAAACAAGACTTAGAATTTTTAGATGTAGAACTAAAAACGAAAAGAGCTGTAGTGATAAACTCATATACATCTAGAAAATTAAGTACAGGTGATTTATTTAATACTTATTTAGATAAATTTGAAAATATAAAACAAGATTTATTACAAGCTAAGATAAGTGAAACAACAGTAGTTAGAAATTCTATTTTAAATAAAATGGACTTAGAGGACTATTGTAGAAAAACAAAAAAAGCGCATAAGGTTAGAAGTGACTTTAATGAGTTTATACAAGAATTAAAGGATAAGGAGATTTTATAGATGGCTTTAGATATATTTAAAGAAGATGTAAAAGATATAAAAATAAGAAAAAATGATTATCAAAACAAAGTTGATTCAGTTATAGAAAATAATTTAGATATAGATCTTGATGGTGTAAACTTACTTGCTATGAAAGAAGAAAAAAAAGTAAAAAAAGTTGCACTTACTATATATTTAGAAGAAGATGAATTAGATATATTAAAGTCGGTATCAGTATTAAAAAATACGACAGTTCAAAAGACAATAGGTAACTTAGTTAAAAGCACAGTAAGTACCACAAAGGCTAATCTGCCAAGTGATTTTAATACTTATGATATGGTAAAGAAATATGATAAAGAAAATAAAGTAAAAAAAAATAAAAAATAATTTAACTTAAAATTGTTTAAAAAATATAATTCTTTTTTAGATAACTAGAATACAAGTTGATTATAAAGTATAATATGTAACATTTAAGGCTCAAATTGTAAAAAAGTATTATTTTAATAAGCACAATTACAGGAAGTAGTAGCTATTGTAATGATAGATCATATTTAATGTAGACTAAGATTAAAATATATACTAAAACATAAAAATATGCTAAAATTTAAATAAAGAAATCGAAAATAAAATGAAAAAAAGCCAGGAGTTCATAAGTTTGGCGACTTACTCCTAGCTTTCCTATAAGACACTCTTGATAAGAGTGGACTCTCATCAGAGATTTTTTATATTGTTATTATGTATTAATATTAACATAATAATTCTAAGATATCA
>NZ_JBOFOR010000081.1:0-1905 GCF_051659545.1 Romboutsia sp.
AGCAGTAGTATTTCTTGCTGCTTCTGCACTTTTTACAGATAAGCTTCTTACTTCATCTGCAACAACAGCAAATCCTTTCCCTGCCTGTCCTGCTCTAGCTGCCTCTACTGCTGCATTTAGTGCAAGTATATTCGTTTGGAATGCTATATCATCTATTGTTTTTACTATTTTACTTATTAGATTCGACTTTTCGTTTATCAATGTTATCGCCGACATCATATCATTCATTTGAGAATTACTTTCTTCCATTTTCATTTCTACTTCTTTTACTATTTTATTAGCTTTATTTGCATTTTCTGAACTGCTATTTATTTTATTAGAAATATCTACTATTGTAGCAGAAAGTTCTTCTATGCTGTTAGCTTGTTCTGTAGTTCCTTGGGCTAGTGATTGAGCACCTATAGAAACTTGACTTGCTCCAGAAGCAACTTGTTCTGATGCACATACGATTTCTCCCATTACATCGTTTAGTGACTCTGTTATATTATCTGTAGCTTTTTTTATACTAGCAAAATCACCTATATAATTTGCCTCTGTTTTAACTGTCAAATCTCCCTTTGATATTGACACTAATACATAATCTATATCTTGTATTATTTCTGATAAATTATTTACAAGACCAGATGTTGCATCTATTAATATCTTTGTTTCATCATTAGTTTTTATATCTGGAACTGGTGAAGATAAGTCTCCTTGAGATAAAAGTTTTATCCTATCTATACATAATAGGATTGGATTTACTATATTATTTGAAACTCGTAGCATTATAACTATGGCTATCAATAAAGTTATAACAGTAAATATAACAATTAATATTAAACCCCTTATACTATCCTTCATAAACTCTTTTTCATCTGCTGATACTCCAATAGACCATCCATTTGTACCTTCTATAGGTGCATACGCTATAAACTTATTTTCTTTCCCTATTTCATACTCTCCAAATCCACTATTTCCTGCAATCATATCTTCATATATTTTTGCTATTGTTTCTAAAGACTTATTTTCTTTAGCTTTAGCTATTACATTGTATTCTTCTTTTACAAGATTAGTATCACTATTACCAATTTCAGTACCACTTGAATTTACAATACTTGTTTTTCCACTTTCACCTATTTCTGTACGCTTGGCTATTTCTGATAGTACAACTGCATCAGTTATTATTCCTATCACACCCTGTATCTCTCCATTAACCATTATAGGTGCACTTGTTACTAAGATAAACTTACCATCTTCTCTACTAACTACAATATCATTTGTTAATGCTGTTTTCTTTTCCATGGTATCTATAAAGTACTGCCTGTCTGATAGATTAATATCTGTTATTAAATCTTTACCATTTTTATCAACAATAACCATATCGTATATATCTTGATGTGATTTGTATATTCTTTCTATGTTTTTATTCATATTATTCTTATTTTCTTCTGAACCATCCATTATTACATTTATGAAATCTGCATTAGCTGACATTTCAGTTACTAAAGATTTATACACTTCAAGTCTATTAGATACCCTTTGTGCAGTAGTATCTGATGTTACTCTAAGTGATTTTTCAATAGATGATTTTGTACCTTTATATGATGTAACTGCTGACACCACACCCACTATTAGTCCTATTACTACAATTATTGATATTGATGAAAATAATAGCTTTCCTTTGATACCCATTGTTGAATTTTTTTTAAATAATTTCATTTTTCGATTAATTTTATCTTTTTTTCTCAAAATCTTTCCCCTTTATATTTTATTTTTTGCAAAAAAAGAACTCTTGCACTTATTTATACAAGAATTAGACATATTCATATTTAATTATCGGATTAAATTTAAATTACTTTATATATTTATTTATATTTAATTTAATCACATTAAATTTTAATTATAAAAAGCCATCCTCTAAATATT
>NZ_JBOFOR010000082.1:0-6572 GCF_051659545.1 Romboutsia sp.
TCGAAGTTTAAAGCATATATAACATCTCCTGGAACTTTTAGTGTTTATAATGCTTTAGCAGTTATAGCAGTATGCAAACACTTAGGAATAGATAAAAAAGAAATACTAGACTCATTACAAAAAGCTAAAGTAAAAGGAAGAGTAGAAGTATTACCAGCACTTCCTTATGCAACGGTAATAATAGATTACGCTCATAATGGAGTAAGCTTAGAAAATATCCTACAAACTTTACAACAATATGAGCACAATAGATTAATTTGTTTATTTGGTTCTGTAGGTGGAAGAACAAAAGGAAGAAGAAAAGAACTTGGAGATGTAGCAGCAAGAGAGTGTGACTTATGTATATTAACAAGTGATAATCCAGACTTTGAAGAGCCTATGGAAGTAATAAAAGATATAGCAGATTCTTTCAAAGGAAGTGACTGTGAGTATATAGTAGAGCCAGATAGAATAACAGCAGTTGAAAAAGCAGTAATGCTACTTCAAGAAGGTGATATGCTAGTTTTAGCTGGAAAAGGTCATGAAGAGTATCAATTAATAAAGGGTGAAAGATTGCCATTTAGTGAAACAGAAATAGTTCTTGATACAGCAAAAAAGATATTACAAAGCAACAAACAAAATTTATCTTCTTAAAAATTAAAAAGTTAAAAAAGAGAAACTTTAATTATATAATTAAGGGTTCTCTTTTTTTGCAGAAAATTTAGGTTATTAAAGTAAAATTTGTTAATAATGTGTTAAAATATTCTTATGATTAAGTAGATATAAAAGGGAGGATATATGAATAAAGGGGAATTATTTGTACAACTATTAGAAAAAACTAGCTTAATAATAGTTTTATTTATAATAATAACTAAAGTTAAGCAATTCAAATATATATTTCAAAAAGAAGATTATAAAAAAGAAGACTTAATAGTTATATCTTTGATATTTAGTTTTCTTGGTATATTAGGTAATTATAATGGAATAAGTGTAAATGGTTCTTTAGCTAATACAAGAATAATATCTGTAGTATCAGGTGGAATAATGTTTGGTCCCATAGTAGGTATAACTTCGGGATTTTTAGCAGGGCTTCATAGATATGTTATAGATGTAGGTGGAATAACATCTTTGCCATGTTTTGTATCTAGTATTTGTGCAGGAATATTGTCAGGGGTTCTTAATGAAAAAATTCCTGAAAAGTATCAGTGGTTTTATGGTATTTTATGTGGAATTATTTGTGAGAGTATAACTATGATTTTAATATACATAATGTCTAAGCCTCAAGAACTAGCAGTAGATATAATAGGTAAAATTTACATACCAATGATAGTAGGTCAAATAGGAATAGGTATTTTGGTATCTATTATAAAAACAATAAAAAAAGAGAAAGAAGAAGTAGCTGCTTTTCAATCACAGTTAGCTTTAGATATAGCAAATAAAACTCTTCCATATTTCAGATCTATAAATGAAGAATCATTAAATAAGATATGCAAAATTATTAAAGAAGAAATAAATTCAGACGCAGTAAGTATTACTGATAATGAAAGAATTTTAGCCTATGTAGGTGTAGGGGAAGAATACTTTAAATCACCAAATATAGAACTTAGTTCAATGACAAAAGAAGCTATAAATAAAAATACCATATTAAATATACAGGTTAACGAAGAGGAAAAATCATTAAATGAAAGAGTAAAGCTAAAAACAGGTATGATTATACCACTAACAGACACTAAGGGAGTAGTAGGCAGTTTAAAAATTTACTATATCCAAAAGTATGATATGAGTCATTCTAAAAAGACCTTAGCGATAGGATTATCTCAAATAATATCTACTTTAATGGAAATTTCAAAAATAGAGAAGATAGAAGAAGCTAAAAATAAAGCAGAGATTAAAGCATTGCAAACTCAAATAAATCCTCATTTTTTATTTAATGCTTTAAATACAATAACATCTTTTATAAGAATAGATCCAGATAAGGCTAGAGACCTAATAATAAATTTGGCTACTTACATGAGATACAACTTAGAGATTAGCGATAATCTAATAGAAATAAGCAAAGAATTAGAGCAGGTTAAATCTTACGTAGAAATAGAAAAAGCAAGATTTGGAGACAAGCTAAATGTAATTTATGATATAGATCAAGAAATAAATATTAAAATTCCTAGTTTAATAATACAACCTCTAGTAGAAAATGCAATAATACATGGAATTAGAGGTAATGGAGGAGCAGGTACTGTAAAAATAGGAGTAAGAAAAGAAGAAAATAAAATTAAAGTTTGCGTAGAAAATGACGGCATAACCATAGATGAATTAATAATACAAAAAGTGTACAAGGATGATATGCCAGAAAATAAAATTGGACTATATAATGTTCATTTAAGATTAAAACTAATATATGGTAGTGGATTAATCATAGAAAAATTAGAACCGGGCACTAAAATAGAATTTTATATTTAGGGGGAGATTGAATGAAAGGGATAATAGTTGAAGACGAATTTCCAGCAAGAGAAGAGTTAAAATATTTTATAAATAGTTTTAGTAATATAGAAATAATAGATGAGTTTGATAATGGCGTAGATGTATTAAAATTTATTCAAGAAAATATTATAGATGTAATATTTTTAGATATAAATATACCAATGATAGATGGAATGTTATTAGCTAGAACAATAGATAACTTTAAGGTTAAGCCTAAAATAGTTTTTATAACTGCATACAAAGAGCATGCTGTAGATGCTTTTGAACTGGAAGCTTTTGATTATATATTGAAACCCTACTCAGAAGAAAGAATAGTTTCAATGCTTGAAAAACTTGAAAATATCAAAGTACTGTTAGATAATAAGAAAGAAAAAAATACAAAAATTATATCTATTGAAGGTAGCTTAGATAAAGTTAGTCTTTGGAAGAATGATAAACTAATAGTAGTAAAAATAGATGACATATATTACTGCGAAGCAGATGAGAGAGAAACTATAGTATTTACAAAAGAAGATAAGTATGTTGTTAAAAGTTCTATAACTGAATTTGAAAAAAACCTAGCTAGTGACAAAATTTTTAAAACTCATAGGTCTTTTATTGTAAATACTTCAAAAATAGAAGCGATAATACCTTGGTTTAATAATACATATAAGTTAAAATTAAAGGACTTGAACGCTGAAGTTCCAGTAAGTAGAAGTAAAATAAAAGACTTTAGAAAATTAATGCATATATAAGTGCAGTTTATTTACAAAATTAGGTATTTGATGTAAAAGAAAAGATTTTTAATAAAGAAAGTAGTTATCATATTATTGTAATAATAAATTGAAAAAAAAATTAATTATTTTAACAAAGGGGAGAATGGTATGATAACTTTTATAATTTGTTTGGCTATTTTAATAGTAGGATATTTTACTTATGGTAAATTTGTTTCAAAAACAGTAGACTTAACTGATTCAAATCAGACACCAGCACTAAGACTAGAAGATGGCATAGATTATGTGCCAATGCCTTGGTATAAGGTATTTCTAATACAATTTTTAAATATAGCGGGAACGGGGCCTATATTTGGAGCAATAATGGGGGCATTATTTGGACCAGTAGCATTTCTATGGATAACATTTGGTACAATATTTGCAGGAGGAGTACATGATTTCTTCTCAGGCGTTATATCTATGAAACATGATGGAAGTTCAATATCAGAAATAGTAGGTATATATCTAGGTGACAAAATGAAGACTGTTATGAGGGTATTCTCAGTTATACTTCTTGTATTAGTTGGAACAGTATTCATAACATCTCCAGCTGGATTATTAACATCAATTACAGGAATAGATAAAAATATATGGGTTATAGCTATAATAATATATTACATACTTGCAACAGTGCTTCCTATAGATAAAATAATAGGAAAAATATACCCTTTATTTGGAGCGGCATTACTATTTATGGCAGTAGGGTTATGTGGTGCTTTGATTGTAGGAAACTTAAATGGAAGTATGTCAATGCCAGAGATGACTTTACAAAATATGCATCCAGACGGATTAAGTTTATTTCCATTCTTATTTGTAACAATAGCATGTGGAGCTATATCAGGATTCCATGCAACTCAATCACCAATGATGGCTAGATGTATAAAAAATGAATCTGAAAGTAGAAGAGTATTTTATGGAGCAATGGTTGTTGAAGGAATAGTAGCTTTAATCTGGTGTGGAGTAACAATATCATTCTTTGGAGATAGTTTATCAATCCAGGCAGCATTAACTGAATATGGTGGACAATCTGGAGTTGTAAATGTAATATCTAAAGAATTACTAGGACCAATAGGTGCAATACTTGCAGTACTAGGAGTTGTTGCGTGTCCTATAACAAGTGGAGATACGGCATTCAGAAGTGCTAGACTTACAATAGCTGATGCATTTAATATAAAACAAGAAGGTTTAAAGAATAGATTTATATTAGCAATACCATTATTTGTAGTAGGTATATTCTTAACAACAATAGACTTTAACATAATATGGAGATACTTCGCTTGGTCTAATCAAACATTAGCGATGATAGTACTATGGGCTTCAACAGTGTACTTATTAAAAAATGAGTCTCATTACCTAATGACATTAATACCAGCAACATTTATGTCATATGTATCAGTAGCCTATATACTACAAGCACCAGAAGGATTTAAGTTAAATGCTACATTATCTAATGCAGTAGGAGCAGGAGCAGCTGTTATATTATTAGTATTGTTTATGATTAATAAAGAGAAATTAGTAAAAAATGTAGATTCTCAGAAAACTGCTTAGTAAAAAATAATTTGGATTGAGGGATATGACGAATAAATATTTTATTACTTAGTTAATAGTTAAAAAGATGCCTATAAATCATTACTTTAATGATTTATAGGCATCTTTATTTATGTATTAAAAAATGTATTTCATGTATAAAATTATGCATTTCATGTAAATAGAAATATTTAAAATTATAAAAGCTATATCATATTACTGTAATAATAAATTTAATGAAAAATTAACAATTTTAATTTTTATTTAACAATTTTCTTAAAAGGAGATAGGGTATGATAACATTTTTAATTTGTTTAGCAATTCTTGTAGGTGGATATTTCACTTATGGTAAGTTCGTTGAGAAATCAGTAGATTTAAGTGGAGCAAAGCAACCACCATCAGTAAGATTAGAAGATGGTATAGATTACATGCCAATGCCTTGGCATAAGGTATTCTTAATACAATTTTTAAATATAGCAGGAACAGGACCTATATTCGGGGCAATAATGGGAGCATTATTTGGACCAGTAGCGTTCTTATGGATAACTTTTGGAACGATATTTGCAGGAGGAGTACATGACTTCTTCTCAGGGGTTATATCTATGAAACATGATGGTACTTCGGTATCTGAAATAGTAGGTATATACTTAGGAGATAGAATGAAGACTGTTATGAGAGTATTCTCAGTAGTACTTCTTATATTAGTTGGTACAGTATTCGTAACATCTCCAGCAGGATTATTAACATCAATGACTGGAATAGACAAAACTATATGGGTTGTACTTATAATAGTTTACTACATGTTAGCTACAGTATTGCCAGTTGATAAGGTAATAGGTAAAATATATCCTATATTTGGAGCAGCACTATTATTTATGGCAATCGGGTTATGTGGAGCTATGTTTGTAGGTCAATTTAACGGAACTATGACAATGCCTGAAATGACTTTACAAAACTTACATCCAGAAGGATTAAGTATGTTCCCGTTCTTATTTACAACAATAGCTTGTGGAGCAATATCAGGATTCCATGCAACTCAATCACCAATGATGGCGAGATGTATAAAGAGCGAAACTGAAACTAAGAAAGTATTCTACGGAGCAATGGTCGTAGAAGGAATAGTTGCTTTAATATGGTGTGCAGTTACAATAGCATTCTTTGGAGATAGTTTATCTATACAAGCGGCTTTAACTGAGTTTGGTGGACAATCTGGAGTGGTAAGTGTATTATCTAAAGAATTATTAGGACCTATAGGTGCAATACTTGCAGTACTTGGAGTAGTGGCTTGTCCAATAACAAGTGGAGATACAGCATTTAGAAGTGCAAGACTTACAATAGCTGATGCATTTAATATAAAGCAAGAAGGATTTAAGAATAGATTCATATTAGCAATACCATTATTCCTAGTATGTATATTCTTAACAACAATAGACTTCAACATAATATGGAGATACTTTGCTTGGTCTAACCAAACATTAGCTATGATAGTATTATGGGCATCAACAGTATACTTATTAAAGAACAAGTCACACTACCTAATGACAATGATACCAGCAACATTTATGACTTCTGTATCAGTAGCATACATATTACAAGCACCAGAAGGATTTAAATTAAATGCTGCATTCTCTAATGCAGTAGGAGTAGGAGCAGCAGCAATATTATTTGTAGTATTTATGATAAATAAAGATAAGTTAGTAAGAAAAGTAGATGAGAAAAAAATAGCTTAATATATAATAAAAGTCTTCCTGTTCACAGGGAGACTTTTTTGTTATTATAATAAAAAAATATTAAATTTTGTGCAACGTAAATTTATTTTTAAGTACTTATAGATAG
>NZ_JBOFOR010000083.1:0-3008 GCF_051659545.1 Romboutsia sp.
AGTTGCTATATACAAATTTCATAAGTTGTTCTTGATATTCTTTTTCAACAGGACCTACATATTTACCTTGTTTTAAAAGCTTAATAAAATCATCATCAACTTTTGGTATAATCTCTTTCAGTGCAAGCTCTTGTCCAGTCTTTATATCAATGTTTGTAGTATAAAATAAATTGTATGGATATGCTGATTGTGAAATATTATTATAGCTAGTGTATGCAATACTTAAGATTTTGTCGTCTTTCAATTTTATTTCATATGTTCCGTCCACTTCATACGTTTGTCCATTTTCTAATTCTTTAAAGGTTTCATCATAAATAGATATTGCTTTTGTTTTAATTAAATTATTAATAATTTCTTGTTTTTTTTCATCCTCTAGGCCACTAATTTGAGGATATTTTACTTTCATATCTTTATTTATGTACTCTTTTTCTTCTATTTTATATGTTGTAAATTTTTCTTTTTGTACAACTGCCCTTTCTGATTGAGTTTCTATTGTTTTTTCTCGTTCAATTTTATTAGAACTACAACCAACTAATGTAGTTATTAGTAGTATTGAAGTTATTGTGATTGTCATTACTTTTTTCTTCATCTTAATTCCTCCTAAATAATAGTAGGTAAACTTTACTATTTATTTTATCCATTTTTTTAAAGTATAAAAGTTAAATTGCTTATAAAATATTAAATATTATTTATTTTTTCTTGTTACTCACTTATTATACTTACATTTCTATAGTATGATTCCTTTTTTTATTTAATACTAAACCGTAACCTTTTGTAATAAAATTAAACCCTAGCTCACTTGTGAGCTAGGGTCTGATTTTATTACAAAATCTTTAGAGTCAAAAGAGCTTGTCTTTTGACTCTCTTAATAAATACATAAATGTTTAGTTTTCTTTATTTCTTACTTTGGGGAAAGTAGATATAAATTTATTTAATATTTTTTATATAAAAGGGCCAAAAGTACAAGCCTCCTGACCCTATTATTGACATCTTCAGATATCCATTAGAATATTTATTATTTTAACTTATCAACACTTTATTTTTTTTCTTATCATTTGTATCTAATTGAATAGCAGGTTCAATTTTTTTTGGACTAGTACCCACATTACAATAGTTACATGCTTGTATACATTTTTTTTGCTCATTATACATAGCTATTATTTCTCTTCTAATTCTTAATATAGATTTACTTTCATCAACTAAATCTATATATTCTAAAGAATTTTTAGGTATTATCCCTAAATCCATTCCATGAGCAGATCTTGGACAATCGAAAATCTTTCCATTTAATAAGCTTGTACATTGATGATTGCATTGTTTATATTGATCTTGTAATTGCTCTTTGCTTCTACTTCTACACTCAATGCTACTATAGTCAAGCCAATAGTCCATATTCATAACTTCTACCTTTATGTTATGTTGTTCTCCTAGCTGTACTATTTCTTTTTTCTTTGTTGAGTATTCACCATAATCACTTATAGAGATACTTACTTTATTATGTTTAAGAGCTTTAATTAAAGATTCCTTTTTAGGTAATATAGTTCCATTAGTTGGAATTTGTACTTCTTTAATTTTCTCACTACTTGCTACTAAATTTATTATTTCATCTAGGTCTGGATGTAAAAATGGTTCTCCCCCTAGTATTCTAAATTTTTCAATATTGTCTACTGATTCAATTAACCTATTTATTGAAGTTTTTATAGTGTTTATATCTATAATGTATGGATTATCGTAATATTGCATTAAATTTGCACAGTCTTTACATCTTAGTGTGCATTTAGTAGCAACAACTATTTCAATATACGGTATTGATATATAATTTTTGTTTTTTAATTTTTCATAAAATTTATCAATAATTATAGACATACTATTTACAAATCTCCTTATAAATTTTCTATTTTAAGTATAAAAAAAACCACGCAGATATCTCTATTAGAGTACCTTCATGGTATTATTTTAAAAGTTTTAAATTGTAATTTATTCCTATTTATATAATAATTATATCACATTATATGCATCCTTTGTAAACATATTTTTTTAATTTTACAGTTTTTTTACATTTAATTATTTACTAGTAATGGAACTATATAACTGTTTCCATCAACTTCTATTTTTTCTGAATCAACTTTATAAATCCTTTTTATATGCTCAGGAATAATCAAGTCTCTACTCTGCCCATATATTACTTTTCCATGTTCTACAAAAATACAATTTTGTGAAAACATCATAGCATGAGATGGATCATGTAATACCATAATAATGGTTTTATTTTCTTTTTCATTTAAATTTTTTACTAAATTCATAACTTTAGATTGATTTTGTAGATCTAAATATGATGTTGGCTCATCCATTACTATTATTGGTGTATCCTGATTAATAGCACGAGTAATATTTACCATTTGCCTTTCCCCACCACTAATTTGCTTGTAGGACTTCTGTGCTAAATGTTCTATGCCTACTTTTTTTAATGCTTCTTCAGTTTTTTTTATATCTAATTTTGATGGTGATGAAGTAAGATGCGGATTTCTACCCATTAAAACAATATCAAAAACCTTAAAATCAAACATCGGTTTTTGTAGCTGAGGGACTACTGCTATAAACTTTGCTAGTTCCTTTGTAGATAATTTTTTCAAATCTGTTCCTAGTATTTTTATATTTCCATCTAATAATTTTTGAACACCTAGTATAGTTGATACTAATGTAGTTTTTCCACTACCATTAATACCTAATATCGCTGTTATTACATTCATTTCTATATTTAAATCTAAGTTTTCAAATATAACTTTATTTGAGTATCCTATTTTACAATTTTTTAATTCTATCACTTTAGCTTCTCCCCATTACATTTTTTCTTAAAAGGTATATAAAGAATGGTGCACCTATTAAGGTTGTAAATATTCCTATTGGAACTTCATAAGTCATTAAACTCCTTGAAAACATATCTACAAAGGTTAAATAGGTAGAACCTAAAATTATACTAAACGGTATTACAATTCTATTATCTGCTC
>NZ_JBOFOR010000084.1:0-1555 GCF_051659545.1 Romboutsia sp.
TTAGCTATATAATTTTGGTATACAGTTGGGATAGGAACTATCCTATAAGCTTGGAGATACTTAGTACAATGGTACTATTGACCAAGAAGCTCCCACTTCAAACGTTACCGTAGGTAGTTAAGTGGTGAGTAGTTCACAACTAGTAACTAGTACAATAATTGCAGTAGTTTGTATCATGGGATACAATTCATTCTTTGGAAATCCTATAGGATATATAGAAGCTAAAAATAAAATAAATTCTTATATAGATGAAAAATACAATGGAGAACTAAAAATAGATAACTTAGCTTTTAATTCTAAGATGAATGGTTACTATGCAACGGTATCACATGTAAATGATACAAGATATTCATCATACATTGGATATTGCAGAACGGAATATTTAAATGATGGATATAAATTTGATGTAAGAATTAAGATGGAGGAAGAAGTAAAATCTATAATTGAATCACTCATTATTCAAGGTACAGATTTAGTAAGAGAAAATATAGGAGTATCGCCAAGTATTGATATTGAAGAGTTTAAGTATAGATTAGATGATAATTACACAGGAGTAGAACCTATAGATTTAGAAATATGGTTACATCCTTATACATCCTATAGAGAAAAAGATAAGAATAAAAACACACAGGAAGTAGCATTGCATAAGAATGAAGAAGAGTTTGCTAAAGATGCCTATGATATTATAAAGATATTACAAAGTACAAACTATAACTTTAGTAACATAGAAATATACTCATATAAAGAAGATGGAAATACAAGTTATAGGTTTAAATGTAAGGGCAATGAAAAAATTAAATCTCAACAGGAAATAGAAACTAAAGTATTTATTAAGGAGTCTGAGAAAGAAAAAGAAATAAAATAATAAAAAGTAACTCTCTAGAAAATAAAGGAGAGTTATTTTTTATTATTTAAAATTGTCTAGTGCTAAAATAATTTTAAATAGATAAATTTTCTCACCAAATCATTGTTAATTTATGAGAAAAATGATAAATTATTAATTAGATACGAATATTAATAATTTTAAATAAGGGGATGTTCGAGTGAAAGTAATAAAATCACAAGAAATAACAAAAATAGTTAAGGAAATGTGTATAGAGGCGAATATTTATTTAGGAAAAGATGTAGTAAATAGTTTAAATCAGAACCTACAAAATGAAGAAAGCCCATTAGGGAGAAATATATTAAACATATTAATAGAAAATACAAAGATAGCTAAAGAAAAAAATATACCAATATGCCAAGATACAGGAATGGCAGTTTTCTTTGTGAAGATAGGTCAGGATGTAAAAATAGAGGGAGATACAATAACTGATGCTATAAACGAAGGGGTAAGGCAAGGTTATACTGAAGGGTATCTTAGAAAATCTGTAGTAGAGCCTATATCAAGAATAAATACAAAGGATAATACTCCAGCAATTATTCATTATGACATAGTAAAAGGAAATGAATTAACTATAGAATTTGCTCCAAAGGGATTTGGTAGTGAAAATATGAGTAAGCTAAAAATGCTTAAACCATCAGATGGAATAGAAGGAATAAAACAATTTATAAT
>NZ_JBOFOR010000085.1:0-32631 GCF_051659545.1 Romboutsia sp.
ATTCGCTATATTATTTTATTGAGTTTGGGTAAAAATAGGGATTTAAGCATAACTAAAATAATTAAAGAAAAGCAGGAAGAAGCCCAAAAAAGAGAATTTTTTCAGGCTTCTTAATCATATGAACTTTTGACTGTGCAGAAGTATTATAAATAATGAATTTATAGGGGCATTATTTGTGGATATAGATGCTCAAGGAAAAGGTATAGGTAAAAGCTTAATGGATTTTGTAATAGATAAATATAGTAAATTAAACCTAGCAGTATATAAAGATAATGCTAATTCAGTAGAATTTTATAAAAACAGAGGATTTAAAATAATACAAGAACAAATAAATGAAGATTCAAACCACAAAGAATATATAATGGAAAATTAATTTATATAAAAGGTAATTTTTTTTATATTGAAGAAAACTTAAAGATATGAAATAATAAAGGTTGCAAGTAAAATGATTTATTTAAGCTATGCACTAGCAAAGTATTTATATTGCAGTAGCTTAAATAGTTAATAAAAATGGAGGTAGTTTATGCAAAACACTAAATATAATGAGTCCGAGGTTAGACTTCTTAATAAATAGGGAGTATAGCTAAATTTAAAAAAAGTTAATCCCTATTTATAAGGAGTCTTTAAACTTTAAATAAACTAGACTTATAAATAGAGGAGAAAGTAATGAATATAAATACATTTGAAAAATTACAATTAAATGAATTAAAAGAATTAGTAAAAGTACATTGCGTAAGTTCACTTGGAAAAGAGCTTATAGATAAATTAAACCCAAGTGGCAACATTAATATAGTAAACAGAAGACTTAAGGAAAATAAAGAAGCTAGAAAAATACTAGAAAATAGTAATCATATACCACTTGAAGGGTTATTCAACATAACTTCTACAATAGAAAAAGTAGAAAAAGGTATGATACTAGAGCCTAGTGAGCTTGTTAGAATAGAAGATTTTTTAAGAGGTTGTAGAAAGATTAAAAGCTTTATGGTAGATAAAGAATTTTATTCGCCAACTTTAAGCTCTTATGCTTTAAATATAACAGAATGTGAAACTATAGAAAATGAAATAAAGTATTGTATAAAAGGCAACAAAGTAGATTCCTTAGCAAGTAAGGAACTTAAAAAAATAAGAAGAAACATAGAAGTTTGCGAAGATAAAATCAAAGATAGAATAAATAAATTTTTAACTTCAAGTAACAACAAAAAATACATTCAAGAGTTTATTGTAACAAAAAGAGATGATAGATATGCAGTTCCAATAAAAGCCTCTTATAAAAATGAAGTAGATGGTGCAATACTTGATACATCTTCAAAGGGGAGTACTGTTTTTATAGAGCCAAGTAGTGTATCAAAATTTAGCATAGAATTAATAAGTTTAAAAAGCGAAGAATCTATAGAAGAATACAAAATCTTATCTTATTTAACAGAGCTTGTATTTGAAAAAATAATTCAAATTAAGATAAATATGGAGATAATCTCAGAATATGATATGGTATTTGCAAAAGCAAAATACAGTCAAAATATTAATGGAATAACTCCAAAGTTAAATAACAGAGGTTACATCAAAATAATAAAAGGAAAACATCCTCTTTTAAAAGGGAATGTAGTACCTCTTGAATTTGAAATGGGAGAAGAGTATAGAAGTTTAATAATTACAGGACCTAATGCTGGTGGAAAAACTGTAACTTTAAAAACAGTAGGACTTTTAACTTTAATGGTTCAATGTGGATTTGATATATGTGCATCTGAAGGAACTGAGATGAGTGTATTTGAAAAAGTATTTGTGGATATAGGAGATAATCAAAGTATTGAAAATGCTCTTAGTACTTTTTCATCTCATATAAAAAACATTGCAGATATTATGAATAGTTCAAACAACTCTACTTTAGTATTGTTTGATGAAATAGGAAGTGGTACTGAGCCTAATGAAGGTTCAGGTCTGGCAATATCAATACTTGAAGAATTTTACCAAATGGGATGTATAACAATTGCATCTACTCACTATGGCGAAATTAAAAAGTTTGCAACGGCTCATCCTGAGTTTGAAAATGCAGGAATGATGTTTGATAAAGAAACTTTAGAACCTTTGTATAAGCTGACTATAGGTACATCTGAAGATAGTAATGCCTTATTTATTTCTAAAAAAATGGGAATAAAAGATAAGGTATTAAATAGAGCTAAAAGTTATATTGAAGATAGAAACTACAATTTAACTTTAGTTAGACGAAATAAAATTTCTTCTAATGAGGAAATAAAAGAAGTTGAAGTACTAAAGGAAATACCTATTTACAATGTTGGAGACAAGGTTAAGTTGTTAGATAAAGAAGATTTTGGAATAATTTATAAAACTACTAATAAGTATAACAACGTTGAAGTTTTATATAATGATGAATTTATAGAAGTTAATGTAAAAAGAATCGAATTATTTTTAACAGCTAGTGAATTATATCCAGCGGATTATGACTTAAATACCATATTTACAAGTTTTGAAGATAGAAAACTTGAAAAAGACATTGAAAGAGGTTCAAAAAAGGCTTTAAAAAAGATACAAAAGCAAATAAGAGAAAATAGAATGTAATAAATAATAAAGGCATACTGAATTAAAAACAGTATGCCTATTTTCACTAAATTTATACTTTAGATTTAACTTTATTATTCTTGTATATGAAAGATGAAATAAGAATAATAATACTAGCCATTACAATCATAAAAAAGCTATCAAAGTTTTCAATGGTTTGAATATAGTTTATTTCTATTGCATATAATACTCCATTCATTATTGCATGGAAAATAATTGCCAAAAAACATAAAGTTTTAGTTTTTGTTACTCTTGCTGATACATAATCCATTATAGTTAATCCTATTCCCCCACCAAACATTAGCACCCTAGCAATAATGAGTATAAGCATAGTAGATATATTATAACTACCTAAAGCAATTATTACTAGATTATAAAAAAGTTCTAAACCAGCTCTTCCAATTCCAAAGAGAATAGGAATATTCCAATCTTTACTATTTTTAAAAATATTGAAAGGTAATTTTATATTGTTGATTGTAATTATACACAATAATATTTAAGTTAATTATACATAATAAAACTAAAACAAAATACCAATGTAACAAAAACGTAACATTAATAAATTAATATAAAAGGTATTACATTAAAAAAGAAAGGGAATAATATGAATATATTAATAGCAGATGATGAATTAAGTATGCTTAAAATACTACAAGCTTACTTTAAAAAAGATGGATATAATGTATTTACCGCTAAAGATGGTGAAGAAGCTTTAGATATATTTTATAATAACAAAATTGACTTAGCTGTACTTGATTGGATGATGCCTAAAAAAGATGGAATACAAGTATGTAGTGAAATAAAAAAACAAAGCAATGCAAAAGTACTAATACTTACAGCTAAAAGTCAAAATGAAGATGAACTAAATGCTTTAAACTATGGAGCAGATGAATACATAAGAAAGCCATTTGATCCAAGAGTATTAATATTAAGGGCAAAAAAACTAATTGGAACTGATGAAACATTAAGTATAAGAGATTTAAAAATAGATTTTAAAAGCAATAAAGTTTACAAAGATAGTAAAGAACTTAATTTAACTAAAAAAGAATTAGAACTTATTAAATGTTTAGTAGATAACAAAGGAATAATACTATCAAGAGAAAAATTACTAAAGTTAGTATGGGGAATGGACTATTTTGGGGATGATAGAACAGTGGATACTCATATAAGGCGGTTAAGAGCAAAAATTGGAGAAAATGTTATAACAACTCATAGGGGGATAGGTTATAGTTTGGAGAAAATTAATGACTAAACTAAACAAAAAACTTTCTATAAGTATATGTATAGCAGTAATATTAGTATCTATTGCATCCTTAACCATTAATAAAATATTTGTTAATAAGTATTATTTACATGAGAAAAAGAGAATTATAAATAATTTAGAAAAAGATATAGATAGTTTAAGTGCAGAAAAATTAATTTCCCAGATTAGTAATATTGAAGAAAATAATAATGTAACCATAGTTTATGCACCAATAAATCTAAATTCAAAAAATGTTGAAGAACATGTAAATGAAACTCTTAGTTATGAATTTTACAAAAAAGGAATAAGCTTAAAAAAGTTTTGGATTTCAAAAGATGCCTTATATAGACTTAATACTGAAAGTATAAATAGAATATACAATCAAGGTAAATCTAAATACAGCTTATTAGTTAAATTTATAAAAAAAGATAACTATGTATTTGCACTATCAACCACAATAGAACACTCTCAAGAAACAATAGGAATTGTAAATAAATTTAATATAATGATGAGTGGAATTTCTGTAATATTGATAACAGTACTTACATTTATATTGTCAAATAAAATAATAAAGCCTATAAAAAAATTAAAAGCACTATCACAAGATATATCAAGATTAAACTTTAGAACAGAAGAAATAAAAACTAACGATGAAATAGAAGAGTTAGCACAAAGTATAAATAAAATGAGTATAAGTCTAGAAAAAGCCCAGAATGAGCTTAATAGTAGAAATGAAAGCCTAAAAAGATTTATAGCAGATGCATCACATGAAATGAAAACTCCAGTAGCTTTGATAAAAGCATATGCAATTGGCATTCAAGATGGAATAGATGATGATACCTTTTTAGATACTATTATAGAACAAAGTGAAAATCTAACCAATATAATAAATGACTTATTATATTGGGCAAAGTATGAGAAGAAAGAATTTAACATGAATGAATTTGATTTAAAAGAAAAGTTGTTACAATGTTTAAAAACATATGAACTCCTTATAAAAGAAAATAACATAGATGTAAATATTAAAATAGATAAAGAAAATTTTTACATAAACGCAGATGAAAGTAGTATAGAAATAGTATTAAATAATTTAATAAGTAATGCTATAAAGTATAACAATGATAATAAAATAGATGTTTTTTTATTAAAAGATAGTGAAAAAATATCTTTATCATTAAGAAATGGCATAACAGACATAAACAAAGAAGAAATAGAAAATATTTGGAAACCATTTTATGTAATAGAAGAATCAAGGAACAAATCTTTATCAGGAACAGGGCTAGGACTTAGCATAGTAAAAGAAATATTAGAAGCTCATAAGTTTGAATATGGAGCAGATGTAAATGAGGATAAAATAGAATTTTTTATTGTTATAAAAGGTTAAATTAGAAAGTGTATATATTTAAATAACTATCCATTTTGTAACATTAACGTAACAAAAATAAATTAGACTAACTCATGAGGTGAAAATATGAGAAAAAGAAAAAAAATAATAGCTACACTTTTAAGTGTAATAGTAGTTTCAGCAACAATATCAGGATGTACCAATAAAGTAGATAAAACAGTAACAAAAGAAGAGGTAAAAAATTTAGATTTTACGTTTGATGTAGATCCAAGCAACTTTGAATTAAGTATAGAATCTAAAAATAAGAAAGAATTAGTATCACAGCCTATAGAGAAAAAAGAAGTAAGTAATCTGAAAAAATCAGAAGATAAAATTAGTTGGACATACCCTAAAGAAAATGTAGATGTAAATATACAAAAACAAGATAACTATCTAGATATAGACATAAAATCAAACAACAAAGAAGAATCAAGTTTTACATGGCCAAAAGTAAGCGGTGAAAGTTACATACTTCCTATAAATGAAGGCAAATTTATACCAAGTAATGATAAATACTGGAAAGAATACTTAAATGAACAAGTTTACAATGTTATAGAAAGTTTTTCAATGCAGTTTTTTGCTGTAGATAAAAAAGACTATTCATTAACTTATGTTATAAAGAATAAGTACAATAATGAAATAGAGTTTAACAGTAAAGATAAGATAAACTTTTCGTTTAAACATGAGTATCCGAGTATAAACGAAAACAAAGATTATGGGTTTAGAGTATATGTAACTGAAAAAAATGTAGTAGATATAGCTAAAACTTATAAAAACTATGTTGTAGAAAAAGGGGAATTTAAGACTTTACAAGAAAAGGCAGAGGACAATAAAAATATAGAAAAACTTTATGGAGCACCACATATTTATTATTGGGACAAGTCTATAATAACTGAAAATGATATAGATTGGAAAAAAATTAGAACATCAATACCAACAGATTTAGAAAATTGGATAATAGAATTACTAAATACAAAAGTAGAAGATGGAAAAGAGTCAGTACCAGTATTTAGTGAAATTAAAAAGCAAGACTACGTTGATAAATATCAAAAAGCTCAAATAGTAAATGTACTTAATTCTGTAATGTTATTAAAAGAATTTTACAACCCAAGTTTATTCACAGATACAGATAATAAAACTAATAAATTAATAGAAAAAGGCGTAGAAAATTTAAATAAAATAGAACTAGTAGAATTAAATAAAAATTTATTAAAATCAAAATTAAAAGACAGTACAACTGATGTAAAAAATTGGGCTAAATACAAAACTACTCAAGTATTGGATGAAATGAAAAAATCAGGAATGGATAATGCATGGATAGGATTTGATGACATAGAAGCAGGATATGTTTCACCTGAATTTGTAAAAAAAGCTGAAGAATATGGGTACTTAATAGGACCATATGATTCATATCACTCTATACATGAGCCAGGTAAAGAAAAATGGAGTACGGCTAAATTTGAAGATACAACTTTATACGAAAATGCAACTATCGAAAATAAAGAAGGCAAAAAACTAACAGGATTCCAAGGGGAAGGAAGAAAGCTAAATCCTACACTTTCATTACCAAGTGTAAAAGAAAGAGTAAGCAGTATTGTAAAGGATGGTTATGGATTTAATTCTTGGTTTATAGATTGTGATGCTACAGGAGAAATTTATAATGATTATTCTAAAAATCATACAACAACTATGGAACAAGATTTAAAGGCTAGACTTGAAAGAATGGCTTATATAAGAGACAAGGAAAATATGGTAATAGGCTCAGAAGGTGGAAATGATTTTGCAAGTACAACAATAGCCTTTGCTCATGGATTAGAAACACCAGCATTTTCATGGATAGACCCAGATATGAATAAAAATAAAGATAGTGAGTATTATGTAGGAAGATATTATTCACCTACAGGAGGAGCACCAGAAATATTTGCTAAACAAATACCTTTAAAAGAAAAGTATGAAAAAATATTTATAGACCCAGCATACTCATTACCATTATTTAGATTAGTTTATAATAATTCAGTTGTTACATCTTATCATTGGCAATGGGGTACTTTCAAAATCAAAGATAAAGTTAATGATAGAATGATGAACGAAATATTATACAATACACCACCAATGTACCATTTAGATAGAGCAGAATGGGATAAATATAAAGAAGATATAGTGAAGCATAATAAAGTTTGGTCTGAGTTTAATAAAAAAGCTATAAAAGAAGAAATGACTGATTTTGAAATCTTATCAGAGGATAAGTTGGTTCAAAAGAGTCAATTTGGAAATGATTTAGTTGTGGTAGCAAACTTCTCAGATAAAGATTTTAAATATGAAAATGATAATATAAAACCACACTCTTTAATAATATACGATAAAGGCCAAAAAACTGTATATCAACCATAATTAGAATAGTTATTAATAGCTAAAAAAATTATAATTAGTTATAAATAAAATAATAATTAATTATAAATAAAATAATAATTAATTATAAATAGTAGTAACTAAGTGCTATAAATAAAAGCCATAACCAAAAAAATAGAGGTTATGGCTTTTGCTATATTCAAATTATGTGTTAATATTATATTAAATAGGGAATTAGCAAATTAAAATATTTACGAGGGGGCAAAAATGAACAAAAGGAATAAAATATTTTTGATTTTAATAATTGTATGTATGGGGGTTTCAATACTTTTAAAAAATGAAATGATAAGTAGTATATTTTATGTAGGATCATTTACATTTATTGTAAGCATGAAGCTTGTAGATTTTATCATAAAAAATAGAATAACTACTCAAATAAAGAAAACTAATACTGAGTATATAATAGTAAAAGAAAATAATAAGTGGATGCTATTGATAGCACCAATGATAATTTATAGTATGGTTAGAGGAATAAAAATTAGGGTTGAGATGTATAAAGTGGAAAGTAGTAATATTGATATGATGGGTTTTATAAATAGCCTAGATAGTTATGAAAAAGGACTTATACTTGTATGTATTTTATTGATTGTATTGACAGTTTTAAGTATAGTAGAGGTTATATTTAGCACTAGCTATTTAACTAATAATAAAGTAATATTTTTTGATGGACAAGTATTTGATATTGATAAGATTGAATCAATAAAATATGAAGATTCAATGATATTTAAAAATAAGAAAAAAATAGCACTTGGCAAGGGATTTGTAGATAGAAAAATAATAATAAACATAGAAGATTTTAATAAAGTTAAAAATATATTAGCAGAAACAAAATGATAATAGTAGGTAAAGGGACATATCAATAAGGATATGTCCTTTTTTCGTACTATGGTATTATATATTACCTTTAAAATTGTAGATAAGTAAAAATTAAGCAATGGGCTAAGTAAATAATATACATAAAAATATTAAAAAGATAAAAATGTAACAGGGATGTAACATAAGGTTGGTATATTTAATACATAAAATCAAACAATTTATGGAGGTTAGATATGGTATTTTCAAATACATTGTTCTTATATTTATTTCTTCCATTAAATCTATTTATATACTATGGATTTAAAAGTAGAAAAGCTAAGAATTTAACATTAATAATATTTTCATTAATATTTTATGCATGGGGCGAGCCATTGTGGATAGTATTACTACTTTTTAGTTCTCTTGTAGACTATTACCATGGCTTATTTATAGAAAGACATAGAGGGACTAAACTTGCAAAGCTAGGATTAATATCATCGATAATTATAAATTTAGGATTGTTGATTACATTTAAATATAGTGCATTTATATATGAAAATATAAATATGATATTTAATTTATCATTAGAAATACCTAAATTTTCATTACCTATAGGTATATCATTTTATACATTTCAAACATTATCATATTCAATAGATGTATATAAAGGTGAAGTAAAAGCTCAAAGAAGTTTCTTGAAATTTCTAATGTATGTTTCACTATATCATCAATTAGTAGCAGGACCTATTGTTAGATATGTAGATGTAGAAGATGAAATTGAAAATCGAGTAAGTAATATAAGTAATGTCAGTGATGGAATAAATAGATTTGTAGTTGGACTTGCTAAAAAAGTTATGATAGCCAATGTAGCAGGCGAGTTTGCAGCTCAGTATATGAACTCAAATCTTCAAAGTATAACTATGGTAGAAGCTTGGTTTGGGATAATTATGTTTACTATCCAAATATACTTTGATTTTTCAGGGTACTCAGATATGGCTATTGGATTAGGCAAAATGTTTGGGTTCACATATATGGAAAACTTTAATTATCCATATATATCAAAATCAGCAACAGAGTTTTGGAGACGTTGGCATATATCACTAGGAAGTTTCTTTAGAGATTATGTGTATATTCCCTTAGGCGGAAATAGAAAAAATATGATTTTAAACTTACTTGTAGTTTGGTTCTTAACAGGAATATGGCATGGAGCTAGCTGGAATTTCATTGTCTGGGGGCTGTATTTTGGAACTATAGTATATTTAGAAAAGAAGTTTTTAATTAATTTACTAAAAAAGCTACCTAAATTTATATCGCATATATATTTACTATTAATAGTTATTATTGGGTGGACAATATTCTATTTTACAGATATGAATTCAGTAGTTGAATATTTAAAAATACTATTTGGTTTATCAAATAATGCTTTTAGTAATAGCGAAATAGGCTTAGTTATAACAAATAATATTTATTGGATTGTACTAGCTATAATCGCAAGTACACCAATAGTTAAAAAATTAAAGCAAATGATTAATGATAAAAAATTAGATTATATAGGACAAGCAGCTTGTGTATTTATAAACGTACTAATTATTATAACTTGTACATCTATGCTTGTAGAAAATAGTTATAATCCATTTTTATACTTTAGATTTTAGGAGGTATATATGAGAAGCCAAAGTATAAGAGAAGTAAGAAGAAAAGAAAAATTAAAGTTGAATATAAAGGTAATAAATGTAGTCGTATTTATTACTACAATAGGGATACTTTCATTAAGCTCTATAATAATACCCAAAAATAGCATATCAGAATTAGAAAAAAGAGAGCTGGCATCAATACCAATATTTTCAACAGAAAGTTTTCTTAGTGGAGACTACTTTAAAGGATTAGAAGACTTTTACAATGATACTTTTCCATTTCGTGAAAAGTTTTTACAATTAGCATCGAAAATAGATGAAGCTAAAGGAATAAGAAAAGGTGAAGATGAAATAAAGATTTATTCAGTAAATTAATAGCATAAAGGAGATAATATAATGAACAAAAATATAAATAAGTATATTAGAAATATAATGGCCGTTACTTTAATAATAACATGTACTACTTCTATGGCAGCATGCTCTAAAAAAGAAAACATACAAAATCAAAATTCTAACAAAATAGAGCAAGAAAAAAAAGAAGATAATAACAATGACAAAAGTAATACAAATGAAAATGCAATAGCAGAACAATCAGGCTCAATAATAACTTTAGGAGATGCAGCTTTAGAAATATTTAGAGGGAATGAAAATGGAGCAAAATTATATACTGAAGCTATAAATGAGCAGAAAAAGTCTTTAGATAAAGATGTAAAAGTATACAATATGGTTGTTCCAAGTCATGTAGAATTTGGACTACCTAAAAAATATAAAGATATGTCAAAACCTCAAAAGCCTGTTATAGATAAAATATATAATGGATTAGATGATGATATAAAAAAAATAGATGCTTATAGCAATTTAGAAAAACATAAAGATGAATACATTTACTTTAATACAGATCATCACTGGACATCACTTGGAGCATATTATGGATATGAAGCATTTGCAAAAGAAGCAGGATTTAAGCCGATACCTTTAAACAAATATGAAAAATACACTAAAGAAGATTTTTTAGGAACCTTATATACTCAAACACAAGATAGTAATTTAAAGGAAAATCCAGACAAAGTTGATTATTATAAAATACCAGATAAGTATAAAGTATATAGATATGAAAAAGAAAATCCAACAAAACCGTTAAAAACTACGTTGTATGCAGATTATGCAACTGGGGTTAACTCATATTCTGTATTTTTACATGGAGATTTTCCACAAATAAAAATAGAGAATAAAAATGCAAAAAGTGATAAGAAAATAGCTATTGTTAAAGAATCTTATGCAAATGCATTTGTTCCATTCTTAATACCACATTATAAAGAGATATACGTAATAGATTCTAGACAGTATAAAGGAAGCTTAAATGAATTAGTTTCTAAAAATAACATAGATGAAGTGTTGTTTTTAAATAATATATTTGCAACTAACACAGAGAGTATAGTAAATACCATAAACAATTTAAAACAATAAAAAAATCTTGGTTTATCCAAGATTTTTTTATTATTTAAATTGTTGTATTTTGTAACGTTCTTGAAACAAAAGAAGTATATAATAAAGTTAAAGATATGAAAATATAACATTAAAAATATAAATGACAACAAAGGAGAAAGTAATAATGAAGCAAATTAAAGTAATTTCTATTATTTTGATTCTATTAATTGGAGGAACTTATACTTTTATTAAGTGGAATTCATTAAAGGAAATAAATAAACTAAAAATAGATGTTAGTACATTCATAGATTGTGCTGATGAAGTAAGTGGTAATATAGCTCAAGTAAACTGGAAGCAGGTAGCAGCAATAGTCGGAGTAATAGAAAAAAACAACTTTGAAAAAGTAAACCAACTAGATATTATCGAAATAGCTCAAATGTTTATAAATGATAAAAATGAATTAAACTCATTAGATATAGTGTTAAATGAATTAAACTTTAATAAGAGAGAAAAAGAAAGAACCTACAAATATATGGAGGACTTAAAATACTATGGATTAACACCTAGTAGAACCAATAAAGATAGTGAAAATACTAAATTTATTGAAAGTATAAAAGAGGGAGCTATAGAAAACTATAAAAAATACAAAGTACTTCCATCAGTAACTATAGCTCAAGCTATACTAGAAGCTAACTGGGGAAATTCCAAACTCGCAAGTGAATATAATAATTTATTTGGTATAAAAGCAGACAGATCATGGAGCGGAGAGTATGTAACCTTGCAAACAACAGAGTTTAATGGAACTGTAATAGATGATAGATTTAGAAAATATGAAGATAAAAATCAATCTATTTATGACCACGGTAAATTTTTATTTGAGAATAAAAGATATGAAAAAGGTGGAGTATTTAATTCTAATACTTATAAATATCAAGCAGAGGCACTTCAAAACTCTGGATATAGTACATTAGTCAATGAAAAAGGAGAAAAAATGTATGCAAAACAATTAATTCAGTTAATTCAGCAGTATAATCTGCAAGTCATAGATAGTGAAGTACAGTTATAACATATTAAATATTATTTTAAATAAATATTATTAATAATATTTATCTAGACATATATATATATAAGTAAATATAAAGTATTTATAGAGAACATATGTATATAATAATAAACCTTACATACATAATTTATTTACATGTTTTAGTTTAAATCATAATTACTGTATTTATGGGAGGTCTAGGTGTGGAAGTTAATTTAGATAAAATGATATGTAAAGTGTATAGTACCCAAGAATTAGGCTGTTTAAAATACTATAAACAATTTGTTGTTTACGAAAATCTACAATTTGATTGTAGATATATTAATATTTGTAAAGTAAAGGTTACTGTTCCAGAAATTAAAATAATATCAACAAAAATAATTAAAACGCCAAAAGGAAATTCCTTAGAAGGACAATTTTTAAGTGGGAAAAAGTTAATAATAATAGGAAGCTTAGCTTTTAGCTTGATTTTAGACTGTCATATAATAAATAAAAAATTTAATATAAATAACAAAGAAAAAATAGAAGATATAAGAATTCCATTTAGTACATTTATTGTAATCCCAGATGATGAAACTTGTAACAATAAGATTAACTTAAGATACTTAGTAGAGGATGTAAGTGCGATTGTTTTAAGTAGCGATAGGGTATTTGTTACCACTTCTTTGTTGATTCAATATTTAGATGAATACTAGAAAATATTATAATTAGGAAATGTATATATTATGAAAATTAACAATGAGTGCAGAATAAATTATCAATATAGATTATCATCATATTCACCTATAATAATGAAAACAGTTTGTAGTAATACTGTATCAACAGATATTATTAGATGCATGCTTAAAGTAGATAAGTATGTTGATAAGAAATATACTAGTGCTTTTGATATATTAACTTACACAATAGTAATAAAAAATATAAGTAAATTATTCATAACAAAAATTTTCTTTCAAGATAAAATACCTAAAGGGACTAGATTTATAGAAAATTCAGTAACAGTGGATGGTTTTGAGAGAAGATGTGTAAATATAGAATGTGGGTTTTATATAGGGAATCTAAAAGCTGAAGGTGAGGCAAAAATTACATTTAAGACAATTACTCTTCCATCTTGCTTCTCTCACATTATAAAAAATTATTCAACTATTGAATATGACTATATATTTAATGTAGAAAAGTGTCCAGCAAGAATATGCATGGAAAGTAATAATGTTACAACCTTCTATGAGGATAGAACATTTAAGCAAATATCAGTAGATAATGAAATAAAAGTACATCAAAATATAAATAATATATTAAATACAAAGGTGGAGATAAAAGTATTAGATGTCAAAATATTAAACACGCCTATTAATGAATCATACTTGACTAAAAATATTAAATCATGTTCTATATTAGTTATTTGTAGAGTTGAATATGAAGTATTATTTAGTTATTATAGAAAAACAAAAAATAGAAAATTTGAAAACTGTTCTAAAACATCAATAAAAGAAGTTTTTGGATTTGCTAATTATATGATAGTTCCAGTTGGAATAACTTATGTAAATAAAAATAGTATAAAAATATTTATAGAAAATATATCCAGTAATTTACTAGACTGTGAAACTATTTATATAAGTACAAGTATATTAATGCATTATTAAAAACCATCGATTTTGTAGATATAATCGATGGTTTTATTATTTAATAAGGGTCAATATTTAATACAGTTTTTGAAGGATAAGGACTGATTTTAGATGTCGTTGTAACAGTAAAATCATATCTTACCCCCAAGGATTGGGTAGAAGGAATAACTGCTAAGATTTTTATTACTTTACTTGTACTAGAAGCTAAATTTGTCATTTGAGGTAAGTCAGCTTGATATAAAGTATTAGCAGCAACATCAGTAATTTTAACATCATCAATATATAGTGAATAAGGTATGCTTACTTTTTGAATAGTTAGCGTAAAATCATCATATCCTCCGCCTGTATTTTTAAAATAATCTAGTATTACAGCTGTATTTCCAGGTTGAGTAACCATAAATGCAGTCGAATCATCAATTTTATGAAGTGGATCTGGAAGTAGTGACACTCCAGGAGGTAGTATACAAGCTAATATATTGCTAGTTTCACCACCGTATACATTAGTAGGAGATATATCATTGTAATATGAAACTGCAGTGGCTTGAGTATTAATAGAAGTACCTGCTCTTAGAGTAGACTGAGTCATAACTGTAAAAGTAACATAACCTAAAGTAGATGGAGTTAATTGAGGTATAGTTATAACCACCTTTTTAGACAAACTATCATAAGATGCACTACATAACGCTATTGTGTCTATTGAAGAGAATAAGAAGTTGTTATTTATTGGTATCTCAATTGTTCCATTAACTAAATTGATTGCGCTATTATTTTGGAATATCAACTTAAATTGCATAATAGCATTTACATTAATATTAGCTGTCGAAGTATATACAGTATTAGTAGATTTATCAGTAGCACTTAGATTCATCAGCATATTAGGATGGTTGACAGTTACAACTAAGGCCTTACTAATCGTTGTATAACCTCCACCTGCAACTTTTTGATATAAGCATTGTACTGTATTAGTTTGAGTAGAAGTAGTAGTGTTTACTGTCTTAGTAGCATTACTTATCTTAGCAGTAGTAATATAAGTTATAGTTTGAGGTGCTAATCTTGCATCTACAGTTCCTTCGTTAGGGAAGGTTATTGTACTTGAAGAAGTTGTAGGAGTAATTAAAACACCATTTATATAGGAAGGACCAAGGTATACTTGACCTCCACTTGGTAAATTATCTCTAACATACAATGAATAAGCAGTAGTACCTTGAGGTACAGTAGCTGTAAGTGTATAAGTTATTGATGAACCAACTTTAAAATTATCAGCAAAATTAGTTTTAGTTAGTGTAATACCTAATGAAGCTAAAGTTACAGAAGTACTTTTGTTTAAATTTGTATACTGGAAGTTGGTAGAACTAGTATTATATACTTGTGAGTATGGATTAGTAGTAGTTGCAGTAGTAGTGAAACTAACAGCAGGTGAAATTATAGAACTGATTGTAATTTTATAAATTAAAGTAACGAATTGACCTGGAGCTAATTTATTTATATAAACTACTATATTATCACCTTGATGTGTAGCTGTATTATAGCTTCCTGTACCAGTAACTTGAATACTACTTACATCAAGTGTAGACCAAGTAGAGTTTAAGGTATCATTAAGTGTAAAATTAAATGCATCAGTCTCAGTTCCTAAGTTACTCGAGTTACTTATAGTAACGGTATATGTGTAAACCTCATTTGATTTAATAGCACTTTTATTTGGACCTGCTACAGTTTTAGTTAAAGTCAAGTTTGGAGTTCCTATATTAACATTTACTTGAGAACGAGAGCTATAAGCATATTCATAAGTGTTAATTCCTTTTAATTTCATTAAATTAACATTTTGAGATGGCAAACCAAGTAGTGCTATTGGTAATTTAAAGTTAATAGTACCTAAAGATAATCCAGCTAAATCGCCATAAAAAAAATCTACTCCATGAGGACTAATCAGTTCTGGTGATATTATAGGAGTAATCCCTGTATAGTTATAATCTAGATTATCAATAGGATCTGTAGATAGTGGAAAAAAATCATCAATATATATTTGTTTTTGAATAGCTTTTAGAGTAGATGCATTGTAAGTTAATGTAAATTCAGCCAAATCTCCTGGTGCTAGAGTATTTATTGTTTTAGGTGTTCCATCTTTATAGTATCCATTGATAAATTGCTTTGTTATGGTACCAATACCGATACTAGAAGATGTACTAGCATTATCAGAAACTTGAGTAAGTGGGCCTATAAGTGTTCCTAGTATATTAGTAGTAGCTAAGAAAGTATCTGCTGCAACTATAGGTAAATAATTAGATTGGCTATCTGTTTTATACCTATAATAACTATCTACTTTAGCGTTTATAGTTACACTGCTACTTGAGTTCATAGTAGCTAAAGTAAAATTATAGGTTAGGTAGTATCCTTTTAAAATAGGACTATCAACCACTAAAATCGGAGTAGAGGTACTAGAAATATAGAAGATACCATCAGGTAAGAAATAATGTATTACTATATCTTGTATATTATAATATTGACCTACTTTATAGGTAGAAGTGTAAGTTAAATTAGTTTGAACATCTACTATAGGCTTATTGGTAGTAGTAGTGATTATTAAATCCATAGCAGAGAAACTTGTACTACTTTCATAGCTAGATATTATAAGTGGATCAGAAGAGTTCATATTAACTAACATATTAAGCTTAGTGCCATGGATAATAAAGTCCCCTTGGTTATTATTATATTGATTCCACACAGCATAACTAAAGGTTAGTGTAGTACTACTACTTATAGAAAGATTAATATTTCCATAATATAGTTGAGTATAGCGCTTACCATTAATAACAACAGCACTGACAATTGGGTTCGTAAACTGAGAAGCGTTAGTACCTGAGGTTGTAATATTTCCTATATATCGTATTCCATCATCCAATAATATCGAAATATTTACCGAAGATGCTGATATATAGTTGTTAGAAAACTTATAAGTTGCAGTAGCTATTTGAGTATAATCATTAAGTGAAGGTAAAGTACCTGCACCTTTTAATACTTTTGAAGGAGTAGTTACAGTACAACTAAACCGAACGCTTACATAAGTCATGGCTATTTGTTCTGTAATTACTTCATTGCCTATGTCGTATATTCCTCTTGGCATAGTATCTATCTGACAAGCAACACTTATTCCAGAAAAATTATACCCAAAGGGTACATAAGTCCCATTTTTAAATTTTGTATTGCATTTTACAGTAATACTAAATTTAAAATCAATTTCTAATGGTGCAAGGTCCTTTAGATTTACCCATGAATAGGTGGTACTGTTATCGGTATTAGTAACACTAGAAGTTTGTGGCATTGTAGAAGTTGAAAGAGCCATACCATCAGGAAGTCTCAATGTGATTCCTAAGTTGTATAGTCTTTGATTGGAGCTTAAATTTTTTATACTTATTTCAAAAGCGGATGTACTTCCAATAATAATAGGTATGTTATTAGTTTTACTTATACTCATGCTGAGTATACTTGAAGGCATAGTATCACTCCTTTAAAAATATTATTGTATTATATTCAAATTTTAAGATATATGTTACGTGAAGAAAATACAAAATGTAGCAACACTATTAAAATTAATCAAGCACAAAAATTATTGTGATTAATATTATATAATAAGGTTTAATAAGGACCTTTAAAGCTTATTTCAAAAAAATTGAATAGGAGGAAATAAATTGCCAACAAACTCTCTAATGCCACGATTTTCCACCGTTGATAAGGCTATTTTAGTGGCTACAGGTAATAGCTTAGTTGTATGTGGTAGTTCTACTGCAGCATCAGCAAATACTTCAGACCTTATAAAACCAGATAGTACAACAACAAGAGAATGGAACCAATCCGGAAGTACTGCAATGCTAAATATATTAGAAAATAGTACAATACTGTATGCAGAACTTGTATGGTATTCTACTGTATTTAGCAATGTATCAGGCGTTTTAGATTTAAGAAGTGTACAAGACAACCCTATAACATTTACAACATCAAAAGGAAGTTATCAGATAACTCCACAATATACAGATAGTTATACTGGAGAATCTGGAACTATAGATAGATATAGAGCGACTGTAGTAACAGATTATATAAAAGATGCATTATCAGGAAGCTATACAGTATCTAATGTACCAATAAGTGTACCAGAAACAGGATTAAGTAACTCTAGAGCTGGATGGTCATTAATAGTAATATATAGAAATAATATATTTAAACCTCAAAAAGTTTTATATACTTCGGGAATATCTGTAGCAACACCAGACTCACCATTACAATCAGCTATATCAGGATTTACAACACCATCAGAAGCAGCATATTTAAAAGGTAGCGTATCTTTAGTATGTGCTAATGGGGTACCATTAAATGGCACAGAAATTGTAATGGCAGGACCATCTTTTGCACAATTAAGTAATATAGGTAACTATGTAAATAGTCCAAATCCAAACCCAGGAACAGCTCCAAACAACCCAGGTAATAGCTTTTTCTCAGGTGCAATAAATATAGCAGATCCATTAAATTCTAGTAACGGATTATTAAATATTAATGGTACTAATGGTACTCATAATAATGATGGTTTCGTACCTACTCAATTAGTAGGAGCAAGAAATAAATGGGATGTAACTAATGTTGATATATCCCACACATTAGTTCCTAATCAAACTTTATTAGCAGGACAAATAATAGAAGGTGAAGTAGGTGATGGGGTTCAATTAGTAGCAATAGGAACACAAGTACTAGCTAAAGCTCCTAATATAATTGTTACACTAGAATCCTATGATATAGATGGTGATGATGAATTTAATGTTGAAGTTGGAGAAGATCTAGTATATGCAATTAAAGTAAAAAATGATGGAGATGAAGCGGCTAATAATGTTATATTATCAGCTGTAATCAACTCAGTATCTTCATTTGTACCTGCCTCAGTTACAATAAACGGAGTATCAAATCCTACTGCCAATATAGCTAATGGAATAAATCTAGGAACTATTAATGCTAGGGCTGTAACAACAGTATTATTTTCAGTTAGAGTAAACTCTGTCCCAACAGGTGGATTATTATATCAAAATACTAATTATAGCTATCAATTTATATCAGGAGTAGACACATTAACTAATAGTGGTACTACTAATACTATAGAACTAATAGTACAAGAAGGTAAACTAGATATAACAAAAGCAGCTTCTAAAACGACAATGATAGTAAATGATACCGTAACTTATACTATAGATATTACTAACGTTGGAACAGAGCTTGCACAGAATTTGTTCTTCCAAGACAAGATAGATGTGAATTGTTCCTTTGTGGTTGGCAGTGTACTAATAGATGGAGTAGTATATGAAGAACTGAATCCAGTTTCAGGATTTACTTTACCTAATTTAGTAGTTGGAGATAGTATTCAAATATTATTCCAAGCTAAGTGTAATTCATTGCCAGCATCTACAAAAGTAAACAATAAAGCATATATAAGTTATGGTTATATTTTTAATCAATATGGATATTTAAAAGCAAAAACTTCAGCAAGTAACAATACTTCTATACAAGTTCAATATGTTGATGTAATCGGTGAAAGATGCAACAATAATAACTACCCACATGTGGGAGAAACAGTAACTTATACTCTAAGCCTTACAAATATGGGTAATGTAGCAACAAATGATGTTCAAGTATTAGAGCCAGTAGTACCAGGAGCTACTTTTGTTAGTGGGAGTACTAAGATAAATGGTACTTCTGAGCCGACACTAAATCCATTTACTGGATTTAGTTTACCAAATCCAATTGACCCACAACAAACTACTGATGTAGAATATAAAGTTTTAGTAAATAGTATAAACCCTGCAAATTTAATAGAAAATATAGCTCAAGTTCCATTTAAATACCAAATAACACCAGGTGGAGCAGTTATAGAGACAGAAAAAGACTCTAATATAGTTGATACAGTAGCTAACTATGTATGTATGGATATAGTTAAGAGTGTAGATAAAGATTATGCTGAAATAGGAGATATATTATACTACAAATTAGAAGTAAGTAATAGTGGTAATATTAATGCTATAAATACTTCTATACTCGATACAATCCAATCCAATGCATCTTTTGTAACTGGAACAGTGGCTATTAATGGAGTATTATATCCATCATATAACCCTAACGTTGGATTTATACTTGGTACTATATGTCCTGATGATACTATAGAAATAGCATTCCAAGTTAAGGTAGATACTCTACCAAATCAAAATATAATATATAACCAAGGTAGTTTAACTTATGGTTATAAACCAGACCCTAATGGTAGTACAATAACAAATACTGTAAATAGTAATATAGTTCAAACAGTAATAAATAAAGCACAATATACAGTAACTAAGACTGTAGATAAAACTTATGCTCAATTTGGAGATGTACTTGTATATATTACAACTATACAAAATACAGGAACTGTAAATATTTATGACATGAAGTTTGCTGACTTTTTAGGAATATATTTGAAGTTCTACACTGGAAGTGTGACTATAAATGGAGTAAACTATCCAAACTATAATCCAAATACTCAGTTCCAAATTGAAACTATGCACCCAGGAGATACATTGACAATAGCATTTGGTGCTGATATAGTAGGTACTCCACCGGTTGGATATATACCAAATACTTCAGAGGTTACAATGAGCTACAAGCAAAGTCCTGATAGTCCGGTGATAACCAAGACAGTAAACTCGAATGAGGTAAAAACTTATGTACCATCTGCTGTGATAAGTTTAGTCAAGATTGTAGACAAAGCTGATGCATCAGTAGGAGATACATTGACTTACTCATTTACAGCTACTAACTCAGGTAACACAGCTGCAATAAATACTTTATTTACGGATATACTTCAATTACAAGCTGACTTTGTTCCTGAATCTGTATTAGTAAATGGAGTAAGTAAACCATCATATAATCCACAAACAGGATTTACACTAGGAACTATTCAATCAGGTCAAGTAGTAACAATTGAATTTAAAGCAATAGTAAATAGCTTACCAACACCTAATAATATTAAAAATAATGCTACAACTTCTTATGCATATTATGTAGACCCAGCTCAAAACCCATTAAGTAAAACATCAACAAGTAATACTGTAACTACAGTAATTAACTCTTACTCAGCAACATTAACAAAAGCAGTAAACAAGAAATATGCAACAGTAGGAGATGTATTAGATTATACAATTACTGCAACTAATACAGGTACAGTAACCCTAGAAAATGTTAACTTAATAGATGTGATACCAAGTGGAGCTACATTTGTAGCAGGCTCAGTAGTAATAGATGGAGTAAGTTATCCAACATACAATCCAAATGCTGGATTTATAATAAATAATGCATTACCAGGTGGAAATGTTGTAGTAATGTTTAAAGCTACAGTAAGTAGTCTACCAGTACCACCAAAAGTAGACAATACTGCAAATATTAGCTTTAAATATAAATTAAGCCCAACATCACCATATGTAAATGGTAACTTAACAAGTAATACAGTAACTACAAATATAAGCACTATAGCAGTTACGAATACTAAGAGCGTAAACAAAATATATGCAACAGTAGGAGATACTTTAACTTATACTTCAGTAATCGCTAACAATGGTAACGTAGAGATATCAAATACAAATTTTAAAGATGTTGTACCAGGTCATACAACAGTTGTAGCAGGAACAGTTAAGATAGATGAGACAATTCATGCTGATTATAATCCTAATGTTGGATTTACATTAGGAACTATAACTCCAGGTTCAAATGTAACAGTTACATTTGATGTAACAGTAAACAGTGTACCACCTAATGGATATGTAACTAATGCATCTACGATGGATTATCAATATAAAATAAATCCAAACCAACCATATATAAATGCGAGTGTAACAAGTAATACTGTTACAACTTATATAAATATGGGTAACATGACAGTAACTAAGTATGCAGATAGAAGTGTAGTTAGATTAACTGACGTAATAACTTATAGTCTTGTAATATCTAATACAGGTAATACAGTTCTTAAGAACTTATTCTTCCAAGATATAGTTCAAGAGGAATCTTCATTTAATACTGGGACAGTATATGTAAATGGTGTTAATAGACCAAGTTACGACCCTAATACTGGATTCAGCTTAAATGATATACCAGTAGGAGAACGAACTACAGTAAGCTTTGAAGTAACAGCTAATACTCTGCCAGCAGATAACAAGTTACTAAACAAAGCTGACGTAACTTATTCATACTATGTTGACCCTAATCAAAGCCCAATAACTAAGACAGCAACATCTAACACAGCTACAGTATACGTATACGATACTATAGTATCAGCTACTAAATCTGTAGATAAAACAATAGCTAAAATAGGAGATACATTAAACTTTACTATCACTATAAATAACCAAGGAAATACTCTAGCAGAGCATGTATTCTTCGAAGATATACTAGACTCTCATATATCATTTGTAACAGACTCAATATATGTAAATGGAGAACAACAAATAGGATATAATCCTAATAATGGATTCAACTTACCTGACATTGCAGGAGAAACAACAACTACAGTTAAATTTGCTGCTACAGTAGTAAGTAGACAACCAGCTAATAGAATCTACAACTTTGCGACTATAGACTATGATTATACAGTAGATACAGAGGTAATTATTGCTACTATAAACACTAACACTACTCAAACTTATGTCGCAGTAGGTGAATTAACACTTACTAAATCAGTAGATAAACTATACGCAACAGTTGGAGATAATATAAATTATACAGTAGTAGTCAAAAATACTGGCTCAGTAAATGCTACTAACTTAACATTCCAAGATTTAATGCCAGTAGCTACTTCATTTGTAGCAGGAACAGTGGTGGTAGATGGTACACCACAACCAACATTTAATCCTAATACGGGATTTGCTTTTAGTGACTTAATACCAAATCAAAGCCATACAGTAACATTTAGTATTCATGTTGATTCTCTACCTCAAAGTGGTAAGGTAGAAAATACTGCAGACGTAACATTCACTTACAAGTTAACACCAACAGATGAACCTGTAACTTATACAGCTACTTCTAATAAAGTTACAACACTTATAAATATATCAACTTTAACAGCTACAAAAGCAGTAGATAAAGCATATGCAACTATAGGAAATACTTTAAACTATACAGTAACAATTAATAATACAGGGAATCAAACTGCACTAGATGTATTCTTCCAAGATACGGTACAATCAGATGCTAGCTTTGTAACAGGATCAGTAAAAATAAATGGAATACCACATGCTGACTATAATCCAAATGCAGGTTTCTATTTAGATGATATGCCTGGTTCCTCAACAAATGTAGTAAGTTTTGATGTAACAGTTGAAACATTACCAACAGATTATATTATCTACAACTATGCTACAGAAAGCTATAAATATTATATAAATCCAGCTAATCCACCAATAGTTGTAGAAGGTGCAACTAACACAGTTCAAACTGTAATAGTTGTAGGTTCATTAAGTGTTACTAAGGCAGTTAGTAAAGCATACGCTACTATAGATGATGTATTAACTTACACAGTAAATGTATTTAATAGTGGTAACACAACAGCTAAAAATGTTAACTTCAGAGACGTAATACCAACTGGACTAACATTTGTAAATGAATCAGTAACTATAAATGGAGTATCATACCCATCCTACAATCCTTATGCAAGCTTCACATTAGGAAATATAATATCAGGTGATGCGGTTGTTATAAGTTTTGATGCTAAGGTTACTTCTATGCCAAATCCATCATTAGTAAGCAATACAGCCAACTTAACCTTTGCATATCGTATAGATCCTAATGGTTCTGATACACCAGCTCAAACAAACTCTAACACAGTAACTACACAAGTAAATCTAGGCTCATTAAGTCTTGCTAAGAGTGTAGATAAAGTATATTCTACAGCAGGAGATGTATTAACTTATACAGTAGTTGTAACCAATAATGGTAACGTAAATGCAGACAATGTAATATTCACAGATGATTTACAAGCTGATACAACATTTAATGCAGGATCTGTAAAAGTTAATGGAACAACACGCTCAGATTATGATCCAGAAGTAGGATTTAACTTAGGTACAATACAAACATTAGAAAGTGTTACAGTTGTATTTACAGTAACCGTAATTCAGCAACCTACACGTCCTTCAGTTCTAAACTATGCTGAAGGAACATTCCAATATAAGATAGATCCAAATGGATCATATTATAGTAAGTCATCTCAATCTAATACAGTAAATACTATGATAAGAATAGCTAAATTAACTGCTACGAAATTGGTAGATAAGGCATACGTAACATTACAAGATATTTTAAACTATAGTGTAAGTGTTAAGAACGAAGGTAATTCAGCTATATCTGAAGTAACATTCACTGACTTCTTATCAAATGGTGCAACATTTAAATCAGGAACGGTATTAATAAATGGTGTAAGTTACCCAACTTATGATCCAATAGTAGGATTTAACTTACCGGATTTAATAGCTGGAAACACTGCTTTAGTTCAATTCCAAGCTACTGTAACTACACTTCCTTATCCACCACAAGTAACAAACTATGCTGTAGTTGATGGTATATATTATATAGACCCTCAAGGAGCAAGTTATTCAATAGAAGCAACATCTAATACTGTAACTACTCAAATAAATGTAGGTAGTGTATCAAATACTAAGACAGTAGATAAACTATATGCTAAAGTAAATGATACAGTAACTTATACTTCAACAATAACTAACACAGGTAATATAAATGTAACTAACTTATTCTTCTTAGATATATTAGAAACAGAGTTAACGTATATTACTGGAAGTGTAAGTATAGGTGGAGTAGTATATCCGGCACTGGACCCAACAGTTGGATTTGAACTATCTAATTTAGCTCCAGGTCAAAGTGTAGTAGTAGCACTTAGCGCTAAGATAAATGCATTGCCAACACCACCATATGTAACAAATACTTCTCAAGTTCAATATAGTTACAAGATAGACCCAAGTGGATCACTGATAACTAAGACTCAAAATAGTAACACTGTAACAACTAATGTAGTATTAGGTAAAATAACTGCTGTTAAAGCAGTAGATAAACCAATAGCTACACTAAATGATGACTTAACTTATACAATAACATTAACTAACGTAGGAAATATTATAGACCAGAATGTATTCTTCCAAGACGTACCTTCAACTGGAGCAACATTCAAAGCAGGTTCTGTAAAAGTTAATACTGTAAGTCAACCTACGTTTAACCCAACAGTTGGATTTAGTTTAGGTGATATTGGAATAGGTAACGTTGTTGTAGTTGAATTTAAAGTTACAGTAACATCAGTTCCTCCAACCAATGCAGTAACTAATCAAGCTGTAGTAAGTTTTGAATTTGTAGTAGACCCAACACAACCACCATATAGCGAAACAACTTACTCTAACACTGTGACAACTAATATAGCTTATGGTAACTTAAATGTAACTAAGGCAGTGAATAAACAATATGCTACAATAGGAGAACAAATAACTTATACAGTTACAATAGTAAATGTAGGTAACATCAACGCTACTAACGTAGTATTCTTAGACCCTACTCCTAACAACTCAATGTTTGTAGCTGGATCAGTAACTGTAAATGGATCACCTTATCCAGATTACAACCCATCAGCTGGATTTAACCTAGGTACTATGACACCAGGTCAAATCATAACAGTTGTTTACAAGGTTCAAGTTCTTGATTTATGCTAATATTAGTGTAAGATAAAGATTATTAGCTAGGTGGTATAGAGAGCGTTGGTATTTACATCAACGCTCTTTTATTAAATATTAATAGTAATTAGAATAAATAGGAGGCAAAACGATGACGATGTCACCGCGATTTTCCACCGTTGATAAGGCTATATTAGTAGGTACGGGGAACAGTTTAGTAGTCTGTGGTAGTGCGACTGCTACAGATGTAAATACTTCAGAGCTTATCAAATCAGATGGTACAACTACAAGAGATTGGACTCAAGCAGGAAGTACTGCAGTACTAAATATACTACCAGACAGTGAAATACTCTATGCATATAGTACCGTACTTTATGCTGAGCTTGTATGGTATTCAACAGTATTTAGCAATGTATCAGGTGCCAGAGACCTTAGAAGTATACAAGATAATCCAATAACATTTACAACATCAAAAGGGACTTATCAAATAACTCCGGAGTATACAGCTAGCTATACTGCATCCTCCGGCACCATAGACAGATATAGAGCAACAGATGTAACAGAGTATGTAAAAGCTACTTTATCAGGAAGCTATACAGTTTCTAATATACCCATAAGTGTACCCGAAACAGGACTAAGTAACTCAAGAGCTGGATGGTCACTAGTAGTAGTATATAGAAATAACGCATTCAAACCTCAAAATATTATATATAACTCAGGAATATCGGTAGCAACTCCAGATACACCATTACAATCATCTATTGCAGGATTTACAACACCTTCAGAACAAGCATATCTAAAAGGCTCAATATTTATGGCTTGTGCCAATGGAGAACCTTTAAATGGTATAGAGACAGTAATGGTAGGACCATCTTTTGCACAGTTAAGTAATATAGGTAATGCTGTAAATAGTCCAAATCCTAATCCAGGAATAGCTCCAAACAACCCAGCGAATAGTTTTTTCTCAGGTGCTATAAATATAGCTGATCCACTTAATACTAGTAATGGACTATTAAACATTAATGGAACCAATGGAAATTATAATAATGATGGATTTGTACCTACTCAATTAGTAGGAGCAAGAAACAAATGGGATATAACCAATATAAATATATCAGATATACTAGTCACTAATCAAACATTACTAGTTGGAGAAATAACTGAGAGAGAAGAAGGAGATGGAATTCAACTAGTAGCTTTAGGAGCACAAGTATTAGCTAAAGCACCTAACATGACATTTATACTAAGATCATGTGATAATGATACTGATCCAGGTATACATGTTGAAGTAGGTCAAGAGCTAATTTATGGAACTATGATAGTAAATGATGGAGATGTAGCTGCAAATAATGTTATCATATCAGCGACATTATCTCCTTCAACATCATTTGTACCTGGTTCGGTTAAAATAAATGGTATACCAAATCCTACAGCCAATATAATAAGTGGCATCAATATCGGAACCATAGCTCCTAGAGGAATTATCAATGTGTGTATTTCACTCAAATTCAACTCAGTACCACCAGGTGAAATAGTATATCAAAATGTGAACTATAGCTACCAGTTTGTTTCAGGAATAGACACTATCACTAACACAGGTGTAACTAATACTGTAGAAGTAGAAGTGCAAGAAGGTAAACTATCTGTAGTTAAATCAGTTTCAAAAAATACTATGATAGTGGGAGATACTGTAGCTTATACAATAGATATTACTAATATTGGTACACAACTAGCTAAAAAATTTTATTTCCAAGATAAGTTAGATGCAAATTCTTCAGTAGTTCTAGAATCAGTAGTAATTGATGGAATACTGTATCCTGATTATGATCCGGTGGCAGGATTTATATTACCTGATTTACCAGCTGGAGATAGTACCCAAGTGATATTCCAAGCAGTATTAAATTCACTACCAGCATCAACAAGAGTTATAAATAGAGCATTTGTAACTTTTGGATATATATTTAATGAATATAATTATTTGAGAGAAAAGACCACTTCCAGTAATGCTACTTCTATACAGGTACAGTATGTAGATGTAATAGGGGAAAGGTGTAATAATAATAACTATCCACATATAGGAGATACAGTAACTTATACACTAAGTCTTACAAATATGGGTAACATAGCAGCAAGTAATGTTCAAGTATTAGAGCCAGTAGTACATGGAGCTTCATTTGTTGATGGTAGTGTTAAGATAAATGGTACTTCAGAGCCAAACCTTAATCCATTTGATGGGTTCATATTACTATATCCAATCAATCCGCAACAAATTACTAATGTAGAATATGAAGTTCTATTAAATAGTATAAATCCTGCAGATTTGATAGAAAATATAGCACAAATTCCATTTAAATATCAGATATCGCCAGGAGGAGATACTATTGATACAGAAAAAGACTCCAATATAGTTGATACAGTGGCTAACTATGTATGTATGAATGTAGTTAAGAGTGTAGATAAATTGTATGCAGAAATAGAAGACATATTATACTACACATTGGAAGTAAGTAACAGTGGTAATATCAATGCTATCAATACTGTAATATTAGATGCTATACAATCAAATGCTTCATTTGTAGCAGGTTCAGTAGCAATCAATGGCATACCTTATCCAGCATATGATCCGAATATTGGATTTACACTTGGAACTATATGTCCTGATGACGTTATAGAAGTGTCTTTCCAAGTGAAGGTAAATACGGTACCAACACCAAATATAATGTATAACCAAGGAAACTTAACATATGGATATAAGCCAGACCCTGATGGTAGCATAATAATAAATACTACAAATAGTAATACTGTTCAGACTTCAATAAATAAAGCCCAATATACAGTGCTTAAGAGTGTAAACAAAGCTTATGCTCAAATAGGTGATATACTTGTATATACTACAACCATACAAAATATAGGGAATGTAATTTTTACAGAGGTGAAGTTTGCCGATTTTACTGGTATATATCTAGACTTATATCCAGGTTCAGTATATATCAATGGTGTAAATTATCCCCACTATAATCCAAATGACCAATTCCCAATAGGTAATATACATCCAGGAGATACTGTAACTGTAATATTTAAAACACAGATAATTGAAAATTCGCCAACCAGTTTTATACCAAATACTGCTGAAGTAACACTTAGCTACAAGCAAAGTCCAAATAGCCCATATATAACTAAAACTGTATATTCTAATGAAGTAAAAACCTATGACCCATATGCAGAGATAGTATTAGTTAAGTCAGTGGATAAATCTTTTGCAGCAGTAGGGGAAAAGCTAACATATTCATTTACAGCTACAAACACAGGGAATGCACCTGCAATCAACACTTTATTTAATGATATACTCCGAGCAGAAGTTTCATTTGTTCCTGGTTCTGTATTAGTAAATGGAGTAATTAAACCTTCTTATGACCCACAAATAGGATTTACCTTAGGGCAAGTAGAAAGAGGGCAAGTTGCAACTATTGAGTTCCAAGTAACGGTAAATAGTTTACCAGATCCGAACACTATTCAAAATCATAGTACAACAGTATATAGTTACTATATAGACCCATATCAAAATCCAATAACTAAAACTGCAACAAGTAATACTGTAACAACAGTAATTAACACTTATTCAGGAACATTAACTAAACAAGTAGACAAAATGTATGCAACAATGGGAGAAATATTGACTTATACAGTTACGACTACTAATACAGGTACAGTAACATTAGAAAATATCAACTTTGTAGATACAATACTAAGTGGAGGTACCTTTTTACCAGGTTCGGTAGTGGTAGATGGAGTAAATTACCCGGACTATAATCCTAACTTTGGATTTCCAATAAGTAATGTATTACCAGGTGGAGATGCTGTTGTAATGTTCCAAGTAATAGTAACAACCTTACCAAATCCACCACAAATAAATAACAGTGCACGTAGTACTTTTCAATATAAGCTAAGCCCAACTTTACCCTATGTAAGTGACAGCATAATAAGTAACATAGTTACTACGTATATAAGAATGATGTCACTTACTAATACTAAGAGTGTAAATAAAATGTATGGAACAGTTGGAGATACTTTGACTTACACTTCAGTAATAGCTAATAATGGCAATGTAAATATAGAAAATACTTTATTTACAGATAGCGTACCACATCACACAACATTTGTAGCGGGCTCGGTTAAAATAAATGGAACAACTTATGCTAACTATAACCCTAATGTAGGATTTACAGTGGGAACCATAACTCCAAGCTCCCAGGTAACAGTTACCTTTGAGGTAAGTATAGATAGTGTGCCACCATCGGGATATGTAACTAATGCATCTATTATTAACTTTCAATATAAAATAGACCCAAATCAAATATATATATTAGCTAGCGTAACTAGTAATACTGTTACAACTTATATCAATCTAGGTAATATGAAAGTAACTAAAGTAACTAATAGAACTATAGTTAGGTTAACTAATATAATAACCTATAGCTTCATATTAGTGAATACTGGGAATACAGTTCTCAAGAACCTATTCTTCAAAGATATAGTTCAAGGAGAATCTTCATTTAATACTGGTTCGGTATATATAAATGGTGTGAATAGAGCAAACTATAACCCGAATATAGGATTTGATTTAAATGATATATCAGTGGGCTATGAAACTATAGTTAGCTTTACTGTAACGGCTAACTCAATACCAATAAACAACAAGTTATTGAACACAGGTAGTGTAAATTACTCTTATTATGTAGATCCTAATGGAAGCCCAACTACTAAGGCAGCAACATCTAACATAACTACAGTATATGTTTATGATGCTATAATATCTGCTAATAAAGCTGTAGATAAGAGTTTAGCTAAAATAGGAGATACATTAAACTTTACAACCACTTTCAAAAATGATGGGAATATTCCCGCAGAGCATGTATTATTCAAAGATATATTAGATTCTAATATATTATTTGTTACTGATTCTGTATATATAAATGGAACTCAACAAATAGGGTATAACCCTAATATAGGATTTAATTTACCAGATATAGGACCAGAAGTAACTATAACAGTAAACTTTGAGGTAACAATAATAAGTAGACCATCTAATAATATAATCTACAACTATGCATCTATAGATTATGACTATATTGTAGGAAGTGAAGTTGTATACGGTACTATCAACACTAATATTACTCAAACTAATGTTGCAGTAGGTGAGTTAAGTATTACTAAAAGTGTAGATAAACTATATGCAACAGTTGGAGATAACTTAGTTTATACAGTATTAGTTAAAAATACAGGTTCGGTAAACACTACAGCCATAACATTACAAGACTTAATGCCAATAGATACTTCCTTTGTACCAGGAACAGTAGTAGTGGATGGTATACCACAACCAACATTTAATCCTGTAAGTGGATTTAGTTTAACAGACTTAACACCACATCAATATCATACAGTAACATTTAGTATTCATGTTGATCTATTACCACAGAATGGTAAGGTAGAAAATACTGCTGATGTAACATTCACATATAAGCTAACACCAACTGATACCCCTATAACTTATACGGCGACTTCTAATAAAGTAACCACACTTATTAAGATAGGAATATTATCATCTACAAAATCAGTAGATAAAGCCTATGCAACTATAGGAGAGATTTTAAACTATAGTATAACTATAAATAACTTAGGAAATGCAAATTGCTTTAATATATTCTTCCAAGATATAGTTCAATTAGATGCAATTTTTGTACATGGAAGTGTAAAAGTAAATGGATTACCACAACCATCATATAATCCAAATGTAGGATTTAGCCTACCAGAGATATCTGGATATGGAACATCTACGGTAACATTCCAAGTAACGGTACAGCATTTACCATCAAATTACATTATATACAACTATGCAACAGGTAATTTTCAGTATTATATAGACCCAGCTAATTCACCTATAACAGTACAAGAAAGAACTAATACTGTAGCTACTGTAATAAATGTTGGCTCACTAACACCTACAAAGAAAGTTAATAAAGCCTATGCAACTTTAGATGATATATTGACTTATACTGTAACAGTAGTAAATACAGGGAATGTAACTGCTAAAAATATTAACTTCAGAGATGTTATACCAGCTGGTTTAACTTTTGTAAATGGAACGGTATCAATTAATGGAGTATCATATCCAACTTATGATCCTTATACTAGCTTTACCTTAGGAAATATAATAGCTGGTGATACAGTAGTTGTTAAATTTGAAGCAAAGGTAACCTTACTACCAAATCCATCACTAGTAAGTAATACAGCTAATTTGACCTTTGTATATAATATAGATCCAAACAGTCCTGATATACCAGCTCAAACTAATTCAAATACAGTAACTACTCAAATAAATCTAGGTTTACTAAGTCTTGTAAAGAGTGTAGATAAATCATATGTAACAGCTGGAGATGTAATAACTTATACAGTAGTTGTAAGTAACAATGGTAATATACCAGTAGAAAATATAGTATTCACCGATAGCTTACAATCTGATATAACATTTAATGCAGGCTCAGTAAAAGTTAATGGAACATCACAACCTGATTATAACCCGACTGTAGGATTTAACTTAGGAAATATAGATTCGTTAAATTATGTAACAGTAGTATTTACAGCAACAGTTATTGCTACCCCTATAAATACGATGCTCCTTAACTATGCTGTAGCAACATTCCAATATAAGATAGATCCTAATGGACAGTATTACGGTAAATCTTCTCAATCTAACACAGTATCAAC
>NZ_JBOFOR010000086.1:0-16517 GCF_051659545.1 Romboutsia sp.
TGTGTCAGAAAAATAGATATTGTAGCAAGATATGGGGGAGAAGAATTTGCTATAATACTACCTGATACGAAAGAAGAAGATGCTATTAAGATAGGAGAAAGAATAAGAGAATCAATACAAAATACTTACTTTATAGGTCAAGAAAATCAACCGGGCAAGAATATAACTATGTCAATAGGTGTATCATCTTATCCTAGAAGAGCTTCAAGTAAACATCAGTTCATTAATACAGCAGATGATGCTCTATATAGAGCAAAAGCCTTTAATAAAAATAGAGTAGAATCATATCATAGTGTACTAGATGGTATATGTAAAACCATGGAAATAAAAGAAGATACAGCAAAATCCTTAAAAGCCTTTATAAGTATGATAAATATAAAAGATAGATATACATATGCTCATACTGAAAGAGTAGTAATTTATACTAAATGGTTTGCGGAATACTTAAATCTAAGCGAGGAAAAGAAACTACAGCTACAAATATCTGCATATCTTCATGATATAGGCAAAGTAGAAATTCCTGAAGAAGTTTTAAACAAAAAAGAAAAATTAACAGATGAAGAGTTCCAAATGTTTAGAGATCATCCTCAAGTAGGTGTTGATTTAATTAAAAATATAAGCCAATTCGAGCCATTAACACACCTTATAAAACACCATCATGAAAGATATGATGGAAGAGGCTATCCAGATGGGCTTAAAGGGGAAGCGATACCTTATTTAGCTAGAATGATGACTATTGCAGATAGTTTTGATGCAATGACATCAAATAGGCCGTACAATGTGAGAAAGACTCAGGAACAAGGAATACAAGAATTAAAGGATAATGCAGGTTCTCAATTCGACCCAATATTAGTAGATCAATTTATTGATATGATTGAAAAATATAAAGACAACCTTTAAAAATATAAAATGGCCTATATAGGTCATTTTTTTTAGGTAAATTACATATTTATTTTTAAAGGAGTTGATTATAATATGATTAGAGTATCTGATATAATGGAAAAAGAAATAATAAATGTGAAGAATGGAAAGAGAATGGGGTTCATAACAGATATAGATATGGATATTAACGAAGGTAAAATAATGTCGTTCACAATAACAGGAGATGGAGGACGAGGATTTTTTTCTAGAGGAAATGAAGGACAAGTGATATTCTGGAGTGATATACTTAAGATAGGATGTGACACTATAATAGTTAACATAGGGTCTGAACTTAATCTAGACGAATTTAAAATATAAGCTACAAAGGAGGACAAAAAATTGCAATGCCCATATTGTAACTATAAAGAATCTAAAGTTATAGATTCTAGACATACAGACTCAAAGTCAATTAGAAGAAGAAGAGAGTGTGAGTCTTGCAAAAAAAGATTTACAACATACGAAAAAATAGAAACTACACCAACAATGGTCATTAAGAAAGACTCTAGTAGAGAATATTTTGATGGAGACAAAATAAAATATGGAATACTAAAAGCCTGCGAAAAAAGACCTGTATCAGTGGATCAAATTGAAGAAACAGTAGCCTACATTGAAAATGAAATAAATAAAAATTACATATCTGAAATAGAAACTAGAGAAATAGGCGAGATGGTAATGGATAAGCTAAAAGACATAGATGAAGTAGCCTATGTAAGATTTGCTTCAGTATATAGACAATTTAAAGACATAAATACATTTGTTATAGAATTAAAAAATATATTGATGGAGAAGGGTGATTAGCATGAAAAATTATATGACAGTACAAGAGATAAAAGACAATATTGACTTTGTAAATTTAGCTATTACTCTAAAAAATATAGATGCCAAATCTAGGGAAGATATGAAGCTAGTATGTGAAGAAGAAGATTTAAATATAGAAAATTTAACTAGTAATTTACAAATACATTCAGATATAGTAACTTTAATAAATAAGGATAATATTGGTCAGAAAATTGAAGGAGATGCATTGATAACCAATATAAATAAAGTTCCATTGTTAATATTTACTGCAGACTGTGTTCCTATAGGTATAATTGACAAAAAAAACAAAGCTATTGGTGTTGTTCATGCTGGATGGAGAGGTACATATGACAAGATAGCACAAAAAACTATCGAGAAAATGTCAAAAGAATTTAACACTAATCCAAAAGATTTAATTTGTGTAATAGGTCCATCCATAGGACCGTGTTGCTACGAGGTATCAGAAGAATTAGTTGAAAAATTTAACACAAATTTTACAAACTGTAATGAAAAATTTTATATAATAAGAAATAACAAATATTATTTAGATTTATGGAAGATTAACGAGTATATATTAGAAACTAGTGGAGTAAAAAAAGAAAATATAATTAACTTAAATTTATGTACTAGTTGTAAACACGATGAGTTTCATTCTTATAGAAAACATAATCAAACAACAAAAAGAATCGGAATGATAATGGAGATAAAATAGGGAGGGAGATTAACTAAAGATGGAATCAAAAATTCTTGTTATAGACGACGAAATGCACATAGTTGAGCTTCTTAAATTCAACTTAGAAACATCAAACTACGAAGTTGATTTTGCTTATGATGGGTTAGATGGATATATAAAAGCTAAAGAAAATAAGCCGAATTTAATACTTTTAGACTGGATGTTACCAAATATTAGTGGAATAGATGTTCTAAGAAAAATTAGAACTGATAAAGATTTAAAGCAAATACCAGTTATAATGTTAACTGCAAAAAATATGGAAAACAACAAAATAGAAGGTTTAGAAGTAGGGGCAGATGATTACATTACAAAACCTTTTAGTATAAAGGAGCTATTAGCGAGAATTAGTTCAGTACTAAGAAGGTATAAAATTAACGAAAAACCAAGTGAAATAATATTATCTACAGGTAATTTAAAGGTAGATTTATATAAACATGAGGTACATAAAGGTGATGAAAAAATAGATTTAACACTTAAAGAATTTGAATTGTTAAAATTGTTATTAGAAAATAAAGGAAAAGTACTTTCAAGAAACCATCTTCTAGATAAAATTTGGGGATATGAGTATTATGGAGAAACTAGAACTGTAGACGTTCACATAAGATACTTAAGAAAAAAAATTGAAGGTGACTGTAGTTCAGAGAAATATATTCAAACAGTAAGAGGTGTGGGATACAAGATAGACTAGGGGAAAATTATTTTAGGAGAGTATGATTATGGAAGAGTTAATTACCATAATGTTTTTTATTATACTTATATCAGTTATAATTGCAATATTATCACTTAGGTATACAATTAGACTTAGAAAATATTTAGAAGAATTTATTTATGTTTCAAAAAAGATTAGCAATAAAGAATTCCACACTAGGCTAAATATATCAGCTAAAGGTGAACTTGGAGAATTGGCTAAAAACTTTAATGAAATGATAGAGATAATGGACAGCACAATTACAGAAGTAGAATATAATCATCTTCAAATGACATCTATATTAAAGAGTATATCTCAAGGTATACTAGCAATAGATATAGATGGGAACATAATGTTAATTAATGAAGAAGCTAAAAGAATGTTAAAATGTAGCAAATATAAAACAATAGAAGGAAATAATATTAATTTAGTAATAAAAGAAGAAAAAATATTAAAAGAAATACTATTGTTTAAAAGCTCTAAAAAAAGCAAAAAAATAGAAATTACCACAGAAGAAGATATTGTATACGAAATTAGCCTAGACCCTATATACTTACAAGATATAAATAATATAATAATAGGATCTATTATTAACATTGAAGATATAACGGAAAAAGTTAAATTAGAAAATATGAGAAGTGACTTTGTGGCAAATGTAAGTCATGAATTAAAAACACCGCTGACATCGATAAGTGGTTTTGTTGAAACATTAAAACTAAATGAAAATATAGACATAAACACTAGAAATAGATTCTTAGGTATAATAGAAAGTGAATCAGACAGATTAAAGAGATTAATTGAGGATATTCTATTATTGTCATTTATAGAAAAGAAAGGTAATGCTCTCTTAGATAGTGTATCTATATATGAAGTATTTATAGAAGTTTATGATATGACTAGTTATATGGCTAGAGAAAAAAATATAAAACTTTTATATGAATTTGAGGATAAATCCTTAAAAGTTTTAGGTAATAGAGATTATATTAAACAAGTAATATTGAATTTAGTAGATAATGCAATAAAATACACTCCAGAAAATAATAAAATCTGCGTTGAAGTATTCAAAAAAGATGAATCTATAATAATGAAAGTAATTGACCAAGGGGTAGGAATACCTCAAGAAGATATAAATCGTATATTTGAAAGATTTTACAGAGTAGACAAAGCTAGAAGTAGAGATGTAGGTGGAACAGGCCTAGGATTGGCTATAACAAAACATATAGTTAAATCTTTAGGAGGAACGATAAAAGTAAAAAGTGAATTAGGAAAAGGCAGTGAGTTCACTGTAACTATTCCTTCGAAAAATTTCCTTTAATATAAGGAAATTTTTTTTTGTTTTTGCACAAACTAAGTTTAATAAAATTCTAGATTTAAATCAATGTTTTGTAAAAATAAAAGGAGTTGAGACAATGAAAGAAAGCTTATTAAATGAAGAATTATTTAGACGAGCTTTTGTAGTATCGATGCTTATAGGAATAATATGTAGAGGACTTGTTTTAAGGGTAACAGATAAGCAATATCCATCTAGGCCACAGGATTATTTAGAACAAGTAATTATATCTGGATTATCAGCATCCCTTGGTGCAATAGCTTTTCCTGCACTTATGGATAAAGAATTTTCAGCATTAACATTTTTTGCAGTTGCTATACAACAATTTCAAGGACTAGCAAAGCAAGAGAGAATTACTATAGAGAATATAGATAAGGCGGAGCTTGTTCCAAAGGGGTGTGCCTATGTAGAAGAAATAGCATCTACCTATGAATCTAGAAGTTACATTAGCTTAATTTCATCACTAACAGCATCTATAATATACATAGTGGTAGCAAAAAGATATAAGTTCGGCTTTTTAGCATGTTCTATACTAGCTGCATTAGGTGGAGTTGTAGTGGGAATTTTATTTAGAAGATATTTAAGAAGAGATAGTATTGGAGATATAGCAGAGGTAGTTCCAGCTAAAATAAAATTTGAAGACGCTAACCTTATGGTGAATAATATTTATATAGCTAATATAGGTTTAGAAGATACTAGAAAAAAATATTTACAAGATGGTTTAGCAGTTGAAATAGTACCAAGAAATTTAGGGAAATTTGGAATAGTTAACGATAATGGGCAAAGAGATGCTATTTTAAATAATATTTATATCCATATGGGGATAAATAAAGATGTAGATGAGAAAGATATTTTATTAATATCTAGATCAAATCTAGAAAAAAACACAGTTGTTTTACCATATATACCTATTTTAAAAGACATAGATGAAATGATAAGAGTAATAAAAAGTACTCCAGTAATAGAAAGTGCAAAAGGAAAGCAAAGTGCATATAAATAAAAAATCATGAAATAATTCAAAAATTAGAAATTGGAAATCATAACATATAATTAAAGAGGTGATTAAATGGACAAAATGGATAACATATTTTTTGTAGGTCTAGCAATAGGAATGATATCAAGAATTATAATGTTAAACTTAGATCAAAAGCAATATCCTACTCAACCTAATATACTACTAACTCAATTAATATTAGCTTTTGTATCATCTTCACTTGGTGCTTTATTGGTTCCTGCTCTTTTATCTCGTTCATATACATCAATAACATTTTTATCTTTAGCAGCAGAGCAATTTAGGCAGGTAAGAGAAAATAGAAGAGATACGCTTCAAAACCTAGAGGATGTTCAACTAGTTCAAAGAGGAGAGGCGTTTATAGAAGAAATTGCTAGAACTTATGAAATAAGAAATTATATGTGTATACTAACATCTTTTTTAACTGTGGGACTATATTATGTAATAGTATCTGAATTTAAAATTAATTCGAATATAACATTGGTAATAAGTGGTGTTTTGGGAATAGCACTAGCATTAGTCTTAAAAAAACTACTTACAAGACAGACTATAGGAGAGATAGCAGATGTAATTCCTGTAGAGATATCCTTTGTAGATGAATTTATAATGCAAGTAGGAGATTTAAAAGGAATAACAAATATGGGCTCAAAATCAGATAGAGAGAGATATCTTACTCGTGGTTTAGGTATAGAAATAATACCAAAGGATAAAAATTATATTAATGCAGGAATACTGTTAAATCTAGGACAAAGACAAGCTATAATATACAATATCTACTCAAGAATAGGAATATTTAAACAAGAAGATGAACCAGCATTTTCACCTTTACCAAGAAGAAACCCTAAGAAAGAAAGTCTTGTTATAGCTTATATACCAATAGAAAAAGATATAGATAAACTTATAGAAGCTGTAAAATCTTGTCCAGTACTTTCAAGTGCAAGAGGTAAAAATCTATCATTGAAAAATCATAAAATAGGAGAGAAAGGAAGTGCATAAAAATGGGAATGAATGTAGGAATTAATGAATTTGCCTTAGCGATAGTTACAACAGATAAAAATATGCAGGTTAGTGGAGGCTGTCCTATATTTTATGCAAATGATAATAAGGATCTACAAAAACAAGCAATGCTAATGGCAAAATGTGTTGGTGGAATGGTACATGCTATGAATAACCAAACGTTAATTGTAGTTAAACATTAGAAGGTACCTATAGGTACCTTTATAAATTTGGAGAATATTGACTACTTTTATCAAAACATGGTATTATAGTGTGATGTATTTACTAAAGAAAAGTGGTGAAAATAACAATATGGAAGTAAATGTGAAAAATGTTAATAATATAATAAGTAAAGTATACAAAGATAGTATTGCAAAAGAATTAGGTATAGAAGAAGGAGATTTACTTATATCTATAAATGAGCAACCAATACATGATATAATAGAATATAAATTTTTAATGAGCGATGAATATTTAGAATTAGAAATTAAAAAAATCGATGGACAAGTGTACATATACGAAATAGAAAAAGAATATGATGAAGACTTAGGGATTGAATTTACAAATCCTATAATAGATCAAGCTAAAAGTTGTAGAAATAAATGCGTATTCTGTTTTATAGATCAACTCCCCGAAGGTATGAGAGAAACTCTTTACTTTAAAGATGATGACTCAAGATTATCTTTTTTACAAGGAAACTTTGTAACTCTAACAAATATGAGTGAAGACGATATAAATAACATAATAAAGTACAGAATAAGCCCTATAAACATATCTGTTCACACTACAAATCCAGAACTTAGACAAAGCATGTTAAGTAATAGATTTGCAGGTAAACTTTATAGTATAATGGAAAGATTAGCAGATGCTCAAATAGAAATGAACTGCCAAATTGTTTTATGTCCTGGATATAATGATAAAGAAGAACTAACTAGAACAATATCAGATTTAGAAAAATTATATCCATACGTAAATAGTGTAGCCATAGTTCCAGTAGGTATAACAAAACATAGAGGTCATCTACCTAAATTAGACATATTTAATGGAGAAGGTGCAAATCAAACTATAGAGCAAATACATGAGATTCAACAAATGTATTTAGCAAAGAGAGGAACTAGATTTGCATTTTTATCAGATGAATTTTATATAATTGCAAATAGAAAGCTATTAGAATATGATGAATATGAAGGGTTTATTCAATTTGAGAATGGTGTAGGAATGATAAGTAAACTTGAAAGAGAAATTCAAGACTATTTAGAAAAATTACCTCAAGAAAAAATTGAAAAATCTAAAAAAGTATCAATAGCAACAGGACATTCAGCATATGAATTTATACAAAAAGTTTCTAGTTATATTACAGAAAAATGCCCTAATATAGAAATAAATGTATATAAAATAATAAATGAGTTTTTTGGAGAAACAATAACAGTTTCAGGACTTATAACAGCTACTGACATAAAAAATCAGTTAAAAAACAAAGATTTAGGAGAAACTCTATATATTCCAAGAAGTATGCTTAAAGCTGATGAAGAGATATTTTTGGATAATATTACGTTACAAGAATTAATAAATTCTATGAATATTGAAATTGTACCATGTTTAAATGAAGGACAAGACTTTGTAGAAAAAATACTTAAATAAGATTTGAAATAAGAAAGGAGAATATTATGAGTGATAATAGACCGGTAGTTGCAGTAGTTGGAAGGCCCAATGTTGGTAAATCAACATTATTTAATAAATTAGCAGGAAAAAGAATATCTATAGTAGAAGATACTCCAGGAGTAACTAGAGATAGAATATTTACGGAGGTAGAGTGGTTAAATTACTACTTTACACTAGTTGATACAGGAGGTATAGAACGTGATAATGGAGATGTAATATTATCTCAAATGAGAAACCAAGCAATGCTTGCTATGGATATGGCTCACGTTATACTATTTGTAGTTGATGGTAAGGCTGGTCTTACAGCAGCAGATAAGGAAGTAGGAGAACTACTTAGAAAAACTAAAAAACCAGTCATACTAGTAGTTAATAAAATAGACAACCAAAACCAAAATGATAACATTTATGATTTTTATGAATTAGGACTTGGAACGCCTTTTGCAATATCAAGTGCTAACAGTATGGGACTTGGAGACTTATTAGATGAAGTAGTTCAAAATTTCCCTAAAGGATTAAATACAGAATATGACGAAGATATAATGAGAGTTGCTATAACAGGAAAGCCTAACGCAGGAAAAAGTTCTATACTTAACAATATATTAGGAGAAGAAAGAGTTATAGTAAGTCCAATAGCAGGAACAACTAGAGATGCAGTAGATACATACTTAGAAAAGAATGGACAAAAATTCCTTCTAATAGATACTGCAGGTATAAGAAGAAAAAGTAAAATATATGAGACAGTAGAAAAATACAGTGTAATAAGAGCTATGACTGCAGTAGATAGAGCAGATGTAGTATTAATAGTAATAGATGCAGCAGAAGGAATAACTGAGCAAGATACAAAGGTGGCAGGTATAGCTCATGATGAAGGTAAAGGTTGTATATTCATAGTTAACAAATGGGATTTAATAGAAAAAGACAACAAAACTTTAGGAAACTATACTAGAGACATTAAAGAAAAATTCCCGTTCATGATGTATGCTCCAGTATTATTCGTGTCAGCTAAGACTAACCAAAGAATGGATAAAATACTTGAAATGGTAGAATATGTAGCAAGTGAGCATGCTAAGAGAATTTCAACTTCAACACTTAATGACGTAATAGGTGAAGCTGTAATGTTAAACCAACCACCATCAGATAAAGGTAGAAGATTAAAGATTTACTACGGGTCTCAAACAGGAGTTAAACCACCTAAGTTCACATTATTCATAAATGACAAGGACTTAACTCACTTCTCATACCAAAGATATCTTGAAAATAAGATAAGAGAAAACTTTGGATTTGAAGGAACGCCAGTACAATTTGAATATAGAGAAAAAAATAGAAAATAATCAAATTTACCTAAGGGGGGCAACATGATTGGTTATATAATTATTATTGTAATTGCATATCTTTTAGGAAATATATCTACTTCATATATAGTGGCTAAAAGGCTAGCAGGAGTTGATATAAGAACACAAGGATCTGGAAATGCAGGATCAACAAATGTTCTTAGAACATATGGAAAAAAAGCAGGAGCTTTGACATTTGCAGGGGACCTATTAAAAGGTATGATATCTGTGTTTATAGCACAGTTTATAGCTAGGCTTATGGGAATTGATGTAATTAATGCTGGATATTTAGCTGTAGTAGGTGTAGTTTGTGGACACAATTGGCCTGCAATACTAGGTTTTAGAGGTGGAAAAGGAGTAGCAACATCTCTAGGAGCAATGATAGCAGTAAATCCTATAATAGCATTATCTTGCTTTGGTATGTTTTTAATTATAGTAGCTATTACAAAATACGTATCATTAGGATCTGTATTAGGTATAGCTGCATCTCCCATAATAATGATATTAGTAGACAATCAAAAAGGAATTATAGTAACCTTAATTTTAACCTTATCAGTTGCATATACACATAGAGCTAACATAAAAAGGCTTCTAAATGGAACTGAAAGAAAAATTGGTGAAAAGAAACAATAATTTTAGCATAGTTAGGTGGTGCTTAGGATGAGCAAAATAAGTGTCTTAGGAGCTGGAAGTTGGGGAAGTGCATTAGGATTAGTTTTAGCTAAGAAAGGCTATGAAGTAAGCTTATGGACTTTAAATGAAGAACAAGCAAATAAAATTAATAATGCAAGAGAAAATATAGACTATTTACCAGGAATAGTATTTCCTAATAACATAAAGGTTACTACTTGTTTAGAAGAATCAGTAAAAGATAGCGAGATTATAGTATTAGCAGTACCATCGCAAGCTATAAGAAGTGTAAGTAAGCAAATAAAACCTTTTGTAAAAGATAATCAAATACTTGTAGATGTAGCCAAAGGGCTAGAAAAAGGTACAGGACTTAGATTATCAGAAGTTTGTAAACAAGAACTTCCTAATAATCCATATGTAACCTTGTCAGGACCTTCTCATGCAGAAGAAGTAGCTAAAGATATACCTACTACTGTGGTAGTAGCGTCAGAAAATTTAGAAGTTTCTCAAAGGGTTCAAGATGCATTTATGAGTCCTAAGTTTAGAGTATATACTAATCCTGATATAGTAGGTGTTGAATTAGGTGGGGCTCTTAAGAATATTATAGCTTTTGGAGCTGGTATATGTGATGGTTTAGGATTAGGTGATAATGCTAAAGCGGCATTAATGACAAGAGGAATAAGAGAAATTGGTAGACTTGGTGCAGCAATGGGAGCAGATGCTTCAACCTTTGCTGGACTTTCAGGAATAGGAGACTTAATAGTTACTTGTACTAGTATGCATAGTAGAAATAGACGTGCTGGTATACTAATAGGTCAAGGAAAAGGGCTAGAAGAAACTTTAAAAGAAGTAAAAATGGTAGTTGAAGGTATAACAGCGACAGAAGTAGCATATGAAATGGCAGATAAGCTAAATGTAGATATGCCTATAACAAATGCTATATACTCAGTTTTACATAAAGGTTCTAATCCAAATGAAGTTATAATAGAATTAATGATGAGAAACAAGACTCACGAAATGGAAGAAGTAGTTAATGATAAGTTAGGATTTTAATCCTAGCTTATTTTTTTTGAGCAACGGGCAGAGCCGTTGGCGATATGAAGTGTTTCGCAGACAGGTCGATCAAGCGAAGCAAATTTTTTATTATTTTGGAATAATAGTCCACTTATGAAAATATAATTTACTAATAAACCATATGCAGGAGGGGAATCTGATGAATAACATTTATGAGGATATAGCGAAAAGGACTCAAGGTGATATATATATTGGAGTGGTGGGCCCTGTGAGAACAGGAAAATCTACATTCATAAGAAAATTTATGGAGAAGCTGGTATTGCCAAATATAGAAAATGAATATAAAAAAGAAAGAACACAAGATGAAATACCTCAAAGTGGCTCAGGAAAAACTATAATGACGGTTGAGCCTAAATTTGTTCCAGCTGATGGAGTAGAAATAAAAATAAGGGATACAGTATCTTTAAAAGTTAGAATGGTTGACTGTGTAGGATACATAGTTGATGGAGCACTAGGTCATGAAGAAGAAGGTAAACAACGTTTAGTGTCAACTCCATGGTCACAAGATGCAATGACTTTTGAAAAAGCAGCAGAAATAGGAACAAAAAAAGTTATAAGAGATCATTCTACAATAGGGATAGTTATTTTAACTGATGGTTCAGTTACAGGTATAGAAAGAAGGAATTATATTTCAGCAGAAGAAAGAGTAATAAATGAATTAAAAGCTTTAAATAAGCCATTTGCTGTAGTTCTAAATACATTAGATCCTAATAGTCAAGAAACAGATTTACTAAGAGCTGAATTAGAAGAAAAATACAATGTTCCTATAGTTCCAGTAAATGTTTTAGCAATGGATGAAGAGGACATAGAAAATGTAATGGAAACTGTATTATATGACTTCCCAATAAATGAAATAAGAATTAATTTACCAAAATGGGTAGAAGGATTAGAAAAAAATCATTGGATTAAAAATAATGTAATATTTACATTAAAACAAAGCATAGATGATATGGGCAAAATTAGAGATATAGATGGTTTAGTAAATGGATTTACTGAATTAGAATTCTTAGAGGACACATCAGTAGATAGAGTAGAACTAGGAGAAGGTGTTATAACTATAGATTTAAGTGCTAAACAAGATTTATTCTATAATATCTTAGAAGAAAAGAGTGGTTTTAAAATAGATGGAGATCATCAGTTATTAAATCTTATAACTAAATTATCAAGAGTTAAAAATGAATATGATAAAATAGAAACTGCACTTTTTGATGCCAAAACAAAAGGATATGGTGTTGTGGCACCTTCTCTAGATGAGCTTAGCTTAGAAGAACCAGAAATAATCAAACAAGGAAAACAATATGGTATCAAGTTAAGAGCAAATGCACCGTCACTTCATATAATAAAAGCTGACATATCTACAGAAATATCTCCAATAGTTGGAAGTCAAGATCAAAGTGAAGAAATGTTTAAATATATAAAAGATGAATTTGAGCAAAATATGAATGATATATGGTCATCTAATATGTTTGGTAAATCACTTCACGATTTAGTTAAAGAGCAATTACAAAGTAAATTGTACACAATGCCAGAAGAAATAAGAATAAAAATACAAAAAACATTACAAAAAATTATAAATGAAGGAAGCACGAATATTATAACAATACTATTATAAATTAAAATAAAAAGGTTAAATTAAAATAAAAATTTAACCTTTTTTCTTTTGAAAGTTTAAATGTTAAATTTATGTAAAAGTTTGTTAAAAAATAATTTTTTGTAATATTCTAAAAATTCATGAAAAATACAACAATTTAGTTTATACTTATATTAAGTAAGTATTTTATTTTTTTAGTTTGATATATAAAAATGTATTTAACAAAGGGACTAATATTATATCAAATTACATTTTTTAATTTTTATTTTTTAGGGGGTATTTTATGGAATTAATTGTAACAGCAGTTAACAATGTCATTTGGAGTAACTATTTAGTTTACTTATGTCTAGGAGCAGGAGTTTATTTCTCTTTTAGAACTAGGTTTTCTCAGGTGAGGCATCTAAAAGAAATGGTAACGTTATTATTTAAAGGAGAAAAATCAGCAGAAGGTATATCTTCATTCCAAGCATTATGTACAGCACTAGCGGGACGTATAGGAACAGGAAATATAGCAGGTGTTGCAACTGCTATAGCAATGGGAGGGCCAGGAGCATTATTTTGGATGTGGGTAATAGCTTTCTTAGGAGCTGGCTCAGCATTTGCAGAATCTGCACTAGGACAAATTTACAAGGAAGAGCATGATGGTCAATACCGTGGAGGACCAGCATATTATATTGAAAAAGGTTTTGGAAATACTACATTTTCTAAGTGGTATGGAATACTGTTTGCAATAGTTACAGTAATAGCTGTAGGTATATTATTACCAGGAGTTCAATCTAACTCTATAGCAACAGCAGTAAAGAATGCGTTTAACATAAATACATGGATAGTAGCAGGAGTTTTAGTTGTTTTACTAGCACTTATAATATTTGGAGGTATAAAGAGAATAGGTTCAGCAGCAGAGTTAATAGTTCCTTTTATGGGTGGTATATATATACTTATGTCAGTAGTAATAATAGCTGTTAACATAGGTCAAGTACCAGATATATTAGCTTTAATATTCAAATCAGCATTTGGTCAAGAAGCGGCATTTGGTGGAATAATAGGTTCTACTATAGCGTGGGGAGTTAAGCGTGGAGTTTATTCAAATGAAGCTGGTCAAGGTACAGGACCACAAGCAGCTTCAGCTGCAGAAGTAAGTCATCCTGCTAAGCAAGGTTTAGTCCAAGCATTTTCGGTATATGTAGATACATTACTTGTATGTTCGGCAACAGGATTTATGATACTTATGACAGGAAGCTACAATGTAATGGCAGCAGATGGAGGTAGCTTTATAGTTGAAAATCTACCAGGTGTAGAGTATGGACCAGCTTATACTCAGATAGCTGTTGATTCATTATTACCAGGAAGTGGATTTGGAGCATCATTTGTTGCAATTGCATTATTCTTCTTTGCATTTACAACGCTAATGGCATATTACTATATAGCAGAAGTTAATGTTACTTATATAGCTAAGAAAATAACAGGTGGAAGTAGTAGTAAAATAGCTATAACACTATTAAGATTTGCCTTATTATTTATGGTAGTATTCGGATGTGTAAAAACTGCAAACCTTGCATGGACTATGGGAGACATAGGTGTTGGAGCAATGGCATGGCTTAATATAATAGCTATACTTGGGTTATCTAACATAGCTATGAAGTGTTTCAATGATTATGATAGCCAATTAAAGGCTGGAGTTCCTAGAGAAAATATACATTTTGATCCAATTAAATTAGGAATAAAAAATGCTGATTTCTGGGTAGAAAGAAATAGAAAGCTGACTAAAAAAGCAGAATAAATATAATTAAGAAGTAGTTCTTTCTATGATGGAACTACTTCTTTGTTGTTTTAAATTGATTTACTGTTTTTTTTACTTTAAATGTATTGGAATAATTAGGATTATAAAAGAATAAAATAGGGTATATAAAAAAATAAAATATATAAAAATTAACTGAAAATTTAGAACTTAACAAAAATTTAACACTATTAATACACTTAACAAAGCTATAATTAAATAAATAGAAAAAACTTTTAACCTTAATAAAAGTTTGAAGTCAAAATATGAAAATATTCTAATCCAAATAAGTGAAAGTAAATATAATCAAGGGGGGATACGTATGGAGAATATTGTTAACAGTATTAATAATATCATCTGGAGTAACTGGCTAATAGGTTTATGTTTAGGTGCAGGGATATACTTCTCAGTTAGAACAAGGTTTTTACAAGTTAGACATGTAAAGGAAATGGTAGTTCTTCTAGCAAAAGGAGAAAAATCAGAACAAGGTATATCTTCATTCCAAGCATTATGTACTGCACTAGCAGGACGTATAGGAACAGGAAACATAGCAGGGGTTGCAACTGCCATAGCAATGGGTGGTCCAGGGGCATTATTCTGGATGTGGGCAATAGCATTCCTAGGAGCAGGTTCAGCATTCGTTGAATCTACATTAGCACAAATCTACAAAGAAGTAGATGATGGTCAATATCGTGGAGGTCCAGCATATTATATTGAAAAATGTACAGGATTAAAATGGTATGCAACAATATTTGCAGTAGCTACAGTATTTGCAACAGGATTATTATTACCAGGAGTTCAAGCTAACTCGATAGGTGTAGGAGTTCAAAATGCATTTGGAACAGATACATGGATAACAGGATTAGGTATAGTAGTATTATTAGGTCTTATAATATTTGGTGGTATAAAAAGAATTAGTTCTGCAGCAGAGTTAATAGTTCCATTTATGGGTGCTGCATATATACTAATGGCTTTAGTTATTATAGCTGTAAATGTAGAAAAATTACCAGAAGTAATTAAATTAATATTCTCATCAGCATTTGGTCAAGAAGCAGCATTTGGTGGAATATTAGGTTTAACAATACAATGGGGAGTAAAACGTGGAGTTTACTCAAATGAAGCTGGTCAAGGTACAGGACCTCAAGCAGCGGCAGCGGCAGAAGTTTCTCACCCTGCTAAGCAAGGTTTTGTTCAAGCATTCTCAGTATATGTAGATACATTATTTGTTTGTTCAGCTACAGGGTTTATGATATTAATGACAGGTAGCTATAATACATTATCACCTAGTGGTGGTTTTATAGTTGAAAATTTACCAGGTGTAGATTTTGGTCCAGCATTTACTCAAACTGCAGTAGATACTTTAATACCAGGATTTGGTTCAGCTTTCGTTGCAGTAGCATTATTCTTCTTTGCCTTTACAACATTAATGGCATACTATTATATAGCGGAAGTTAACTTAGCTTACTTATATCAAAAAGTTCTTAAAGGAAAAGAAGGAAGTAAAAAGTTTGTTATATTTGGATTAAAATTAGTATTACTAGCAGCTTCTTTCTATGGATGTATAAAAACAGCAAACTTAGCTTGGGCAATGGGTGATATTGGTGTTGGATTAATGGCATGGTTAAACATAGTTATGATATTATTCATAGCAAAACCAGCGTTAATAGCATTAAAAGACTACGAAACTCAACAAAAAGCTGGAATTGATAGACAAGATATTAAATTTGATCCAATCAAATTAGGAATAAAAAATGCAACTTTCTGGGAAGAAAGAGTAGAAAAAGAAAAGAATGTTTAAATAATATCTTAATGAAAAGAGTGAGCGACGTAATGCTCACTTTTTTTGTACGTTCAGCATGTCTACTGAGCCGATAGGTTGAAAGAAACCTTATCGCCTAACCAACAGGAAGATAACCCGTAAGCAAGGGCGTCACTGGTAACGGTGAGTCTGAAGGAAGCCGAAGGGGGAATATG
>NZ_JBOFOR010000087.1:0-14883 GCF_051659545.1 Romboutsia sp.
GAAATCAAAAGTAATAAAGAAGAAATAATAAGCCAACATGAAATTATATTAGATATTATAAAAAATAGAAAAATACATATGATAAAAGACTACATAAATATTCATATAATAAAACCTACGGAAGATTGGATAGAAGTAGATAAAATAAATGATGATATAGAAAATTATTTAAAAAAATAAAATAGTATTTTAAAATATATAATAAAAAAACAATGGTGTATATTTTTGTAGAATGATATGTTATATTTTTCAGGAAAACGTATTGCTAAGCAAAAATAAAAATGGTAGTATACAAGTATATAATCCATAAGGGGGAAATAACATATGAATATACCATTTAATGTTGATTTAAATAATAAAGTAGCAGTAGTAACAGGTGGAACAGGAATACTTTGTGGAGCTATGGTTGAAGCATTAGCTAAATGTGGAGCTAAAGTAGCTATACTTGCATTAGGTCAAGAAGCTTGTGATGCTAAAGCTAAAGAAATTAATGATAATGGCGGAGTTGCTATAGGAATAGAAGCGAACGTTTTAGATAAAGCCAGTTTAAAAGCAGCACATGAGATAATATTAAAAGAATTTGGACCATGTGATATATTAATAAATGGAGCTGGAGGAAACCATCCAAAAGGAACAACAACTAAAGAATATTTATTAGAAGAAGATTTAGACAATGAAGAATTAACATCATTCTTTGATTTAGACCCAAAAGGTGTAGAATTTGTATTTAATTTAAACTTCTTAGGAACATTACTTCCATCACAAGAGTTTAGTAGAGATATGATAAATAGAGAAGGATGTACAATAATAAACATATCTTCAATGAATGCATACACTCCACTTACAAAAATACCAGCATACTCAGGAGCTAAAGCTGCAGTAAGTAACTTTACTCAATGGTTAGCTGTACATATGTCAAAGGTTGGAATAAGAGTAAATGCTATAGCACCAGGATTCTTCGTAACAGCTCAAAATGAAAAGTTATTATTTAATGAAGATGGAAGTCCTACAGAAAGAAGTCAAAAGATATTAAACAGTACTCCAATGGGAAGATATGGAGAAGCTGATGAATTAATAGGAACTTTATTATACTTAGTAAGTAGTCAAGCATCAGGATTTGTAAATGGTGTATGTATACCAGTAGATGGAGCATTTAGTGCTTACTCAGGAGTGTAGGAGGTAAGTTATGTTAGAAATTATAAAAAATGAAGGTATAGTTGCTGTAATAAGAGCAAAAGACCATGAAGAAGCTAAAGGATATGTAAAGGCTTGTGTAAATGGTGGTATAAAATCAGTAGAGCTTACATATTCAATACCAAATGTTTGTGAGTTAATAAATGAACTTAGAAATAATGAAGACTTAATACTAGGTGTTGGAAGTGTATTAAATGGACAAATGGCTAAAGATGCAATAGAAGCAGGAGCTAAATATGTTGTAAGTCCAGGATACAATGAAGAAGTAAATGAAGTATGTAAAGAATTAAATATACTATACTTACCAGGATGTATGACAGTTACTGAAGTGATGCATGCACTAGATAAAGGAAATAAAATGGTTAAATTATTCCCAGGAGATGTATTTGGAGCTAAATATGTTAAAGCTATAAAAGCTCCAATACCTCATGTTGAAATAATGCCAACTGGTGGAGTAACTATAGATAATGTAGATAAATGGTTTGAAATGGGAGTATCTTGTGTAGGAGTAGGAAGTTCATTATTCAATGCAGGAAGCTTAGAAGATATAGAAAAGTTAGCTAAAGAATTTGTGGAGAAAATACAAAATGTTAGAAAATAAGAAGATTTTAGGCTTTGGTGAAATAATGCTAAGACTAACTCCACCAAATAATCAAAAGATTATTCAGTCAAATTCTTTTGATGTAATTTACGGTGGTGGAGAAGCAAACGTTGTTGCGAGTTTATCAAATTTTGGTCACGAAACTAAGTTCGTAACTAAATTACCTAACAATTCATTAGGTGATAAAGTTATAAGAGATTTAAAAAGCTACAATATAGATAGTAGCCATATATTACAAGGTGAAGGTAGACTAGGTATATATTTTTTAGAAATAGGACATGGACTTAGAAGCACTGAAGTTATATATGATAGAAAATATTCAGCTATATCTATGGCAGATAAAGAAGAATTCGATATAAAAGAAATGCTAAAAGGAGTTAAGCTTGTTCATTTATCAGGAATAACTCCTGCACTTAGCGAAGAATTATATGAGTTAACTATAGAGATAGCAAAATATTGTAATAAGTCTGGTATACTAGTATCTTTTGATTCGAATTATAGAGCTAAACTTTGGAGCTTAGATGATGCTAAAGGATTTTTAGAAAAGATGCTTCCCTATGTAGATATAGCATTTTTAGGTAATTTGGATATGACAAATATATTAAAATATGAATCTAAAGATTTAGGATTTGATGAATGTCTTGAAGATTTATATAAAAGATTATTTGAAAAATATCCAAATATAAAATATGCAGTATGTACGAAAAGAGAAGTACATTCTATAAATAATAATTCATTAAAAGGATATATATTTGACGGTAAAGACTTACATGTATCAAGCGAATACAACTTTGATATATTAGATAGAGTTGGCGGGGGAGATGCATTTACAGCAGGTATACTTCATGGAATAATTGATAATATGAAAATACAAGAAATACTTGAATTTGGAGTATGTGCAAGTTCACTTAAGCACTCTATAAAAGGAGATATAAATCTAGTAGATAAAGAAAGTGTTACTAGCTTAATAAATAAAGGATTACAAAATATAAAAAGATAATTGGAGGAACTAAATAATGGAAATGACATTTAGATGGTATGGTCAAGATGACCCTGTAAAGATAGAGTACATCAGACAAATACCAGGTATGAAAGGTATAGTGACAGCAATATATGATATAGCAGTTGGAGAAGTTTGGCCACTTGATAAAATATTAAATCTAAAAAAAAGCGTAGAAGATCATGGACTAGAGCTTTCTGTTATAGAAAGTGTTCCAGTACATGAAGATATAAAGTTAGGATTACCTACAAGAGAAAGATACATAGAAAATTATAAAGAAACATTAAGAAACTTAGGAAAAGCAGGGATTGAAACAGTTTGTTATAACTTTATGCCAGTATTTGACTGGACTCGTTCAGATTTAGATTATAAATTAGAAGATGGTTCAAGCTGTTTAATATATGATGAAGAAACAGTTAAAAAAATGGATCCAGCGCTAGGTGAACTAGAACTTCCAGGATGGGATACATCTTATGGAGAAGGTGGACTTGGAGCATTACTTGATAAATACAAGAATGTAGATAAAGAAAATTTATGGGAAAACCTAGGATACTTTATAAAAGAAATAATACCAGTAGCTGAAGAAAGTAACGTTAAAATGGCTATACATCCAGATGATCCACCATGGTCAATATTTGGACTACCTAGAATAATAACTAACTTTGAAAGCTTAGAAAGATTTATAAATCTTTATGATAGTGAATATAATGGTGTAACATTATGTACAGGTTCACTGGGATGTACTAGTACTAATGATGTAGTAAAAATGGTTAAGTACTTCGGTAAAGAAAAAAATAGAATAAACTTTGCTCACTTAAGAAACGTATTAATAACAGGAGAAAGAAGCTTCAATGAAGTTGCTCATTTATCAGAAGCTGGATCACTTGATTTCTATGAAATAGTAAAAGCATACTGTGATTATGATTTCAAAGGACCATACAGACCAGATCATGGAAGAATGATATGGGGAGAAACTGGAAGACCAGGATATGGATTATATGATAGAGCTTTAGGGGCTGTATATATAAATGGACTTAAAGAAGCTATAAATAAATCTAAATAATAAATAAAAAGTTATATTTAAGAATTAAAGTTGGGAGATAAAAATATGAAAAAATTTATGGATAGTGATTTTATATTATCGAATGAAACAGCTAAAATATTATATCACAAATATGCATCAAATATGCCTATATTTGATTACCATTGTCATTTACCAGCTATAGAAATAGCTGAAGATAAGTCTTATGAAAATATAACTCAAATGTGGCTGTATCATGATCATTACAAGTGGAGAGCTATGAGAAGTTTTGGTATAGATGAAAAGTATATAACTGGCGATGGTAGTGATTATGAAAAATTCTATGAATTTGCTAAAATGATGCCATACTTAATAGGAAATCCAATATATCATTGGTCTCACTTAGAACTTAAAACATACTTTGATGTAGAAGAAACTTTAAGTGAAAAAACGGCAAAAGATATATGGGAAAAGTGTATAGTAGCTATAAAAGAAAAGAACTTAACTGCTAGAAAATTAATAGAAATGTCTAACGTTGTATACATAGGAACAACTGATGATCCAGTTGATGATTTAAGATATCATAAGCAAATAAATGAAGATGAAAGTTTCAAGTGTGAAGTTAGACCATCATTTAGACCGGATAAAGCTATAAAAATATTAAATAAAGATTTCGGTGATTATATAGAAAAATTAGGAAAAGTAGAAGATACTCAAATAACTAACTACAATGAATTATTAGAAGTTCTTGAAAAAAGATTAAATCACTTCATAGAAAAGGGATGTAATATAACAGACCACTCTTTAGAAAGAGTACTTTACGAAAAAGCTACAAAAGAAGAAGTTGAAGCTATATTTGTTAAAGCATTAAACAAAAAAGAAATATCATCTAAAGAAGTTAACCAATATGTAGCATATACATTAGTAGAATTAGGAAAGATGTACTCATCTAGAAATATGGTAATGCAACTTCACATAGGAGCGCTTAGAAATAACAACACTAGAATGTTTAATACAGTTGGAGTAGATGCTGGATTTGATAGTATAGATGATGGTGAAGTAGCATACTCACTATCTAGAATATTAGATAGCTTAGATGTAGAAGATAAATTACCTAAGACTATACTATACTGTTTAAATCCTAAGGATAATGAAGTATTAGGAACTATGATAGGTAACTTCCAAGGAAGCCAAATAGCTGGTAAAATACAGTTCGGTTCTGGTTGGTGGTTTAATGACCAAAAGGATGGAATGGAAAGACAATTAATGGCATTATCTCAATTAGGACTAATTAGTCAATTTGTAGGAATGCTTACAGATTCTAGAAGTTTCTTATCATTTACAAGACATGAATACTTTAGAAGAATACTTTGTAACTATATTGGAAAGTTAGTTGAAAATGGAGAGTATCCAAATGATATAGACACATTAGGTGAAATAATAGAAAATATATGTTACAACAATGCGAAAAGATATTTTTAGTAAGGAAATAGGAAAAAGTATTGATGAAGGTATATAAGTGTGTTAGTATACAAGTATAAGGAAAACGATTACGAAGCGTATAGCAAATAGGGGGATTCATATGTTAGAGCATATAAAAATATCAGGATTTTCAGATGAAATAAGTAGTGATTTTGATACTCAGCTACAAACTATAACTGAGCTTGGAATGGAATATATATCTATAAGAGGAGTTAATGAGAAAAACTTCAGTGAATATACACTAGAAGAAGTAAATTCTTATATAAAACCTAAATTAGATGAATATAAAGTAAAAGTATCATCAATAGGATCTCCAATAGGAAAAATATTTATAGATGATGAAGAAGCATTTGAAAAGCAGAAAAATCTATTAGAAAAAATCTGTCAAATGTCTAATATACTACAATGTAAGTATATAAGAATGTTTAGTTTTTATATGCCAAAGGACAAAAATCCAGATGAATTTAAAGATGAAGTTATAAGAAAGCTAAAAGTATTTGCTAACATAGCTAAAAATCACGATATAATATTACTTCATGAAAATGAAAAAGACATATATGGTGATATATCAAGAAGATGTCTAGAATTGTTTGAAGAAGTAAATTCAGATAACTTCAAAGCTATATTTGACTTTGCAAACTTTGTTCAATGCTTAGAAGATACTAAAGATTGCTACGAATTATTAAAATCACACATAGTTTACTATCATATAAAAGATGCAAATAAGAGTGATAATCAAAATGTAGTATGTGGAACAGGTGAAGGAAAAATAGAACAAATATTAACAGATGCAATAAAAAATGGATATAAAGGGTTCTTAACTATGGAGCCACATCTTGTAGTATTTGATTCTCTAAAAGATTTAGAGTTAGAAGATGTGACTGAAATAATAAAAGAAGACAAGGGATTAGATGGTAAGAGTGCTTATGCACTTCAATATAATTCTTTAGTTAATATGCTAAAGAAAATAGATTTTAGACTAAATAACTTTGGAGGAGACAATATGAAAGAATTAAGATTTGGTATAATTGGTATAGGACAAATGGGAGGAGCACATGCTACTTGGTTATCAGAAGGAAAAGTACCAGGAGCTAAATTAGCTGCAGTATGTGATATAAATCCACAAAAGAAAGAATGGGCTAATGAAAAGTTACCTGAAGATGTAAAATTCTTCGATAATTATATAGAAATGTTAGATAGTAAAGAAATAGATGCAGTATTAATAGCTACACCACATTACGATCATCCAATAATAGCTATAGAAGCATTAAATAGAGATTTACATACATTAGTAGAAAAGCCAGCAGGAGTTTATACTAAAAAGATAAGAGAAATGAATGCATTAGCTGAGTCTAAGCCACACTTAGTATTTGGTATGATGTTCAACCAAAGAACAAACCCATTATACCAAAAGTTAAAGCAAATAGTAGATAACGGAGAAATAGGGGAAATAAGAAGAACGAACTGGATAATAACTACTTGGTGGAGACCACAAGCATACTATGATATGAGTAACTGGAGAGCTACTTGGTCAGGAGAAGGTGGAGGAGTATTAGCTAATCAAGCACCTCACCAATTAGATTTATGGCAATGGATATGTGGAATGCCAACTAAAGTAAGAGCTAACTTACAATTTGGTTCTCATAGAGATATAGCAGTTGAAGATGATGTAACAGCTTTCGTTGAATATGCAAATGGAGCTACAGGAACGTTTATAACTTGTACACATGATATAATGGGTACAGATAGATTTGAAATACATGGAGACAAAGGTAAGATAGTAGTTGAAGGAAGTAAATCAGTTAAAATAACAAGATTAAAAGAAGATGAAAATGAATTAAATAAGAAATTAACATTTGCTGACGTTGCAAAACTTTTCATGGGACAAGGTGGAATGTCAGATATGATGGATGTTGAAGAATTCGAAATACCAGATCAATGGGGAGTTCAACATGTAAATGTTATGATAAACTTCACTGAAGCTGTATTAGAAGGAAAAGAATTATTAGCACCAGGAACAGATGGAATAAATGGTGTTATATTATCAAATGCAATGCACTTATCTAGCTGGACTGGAGAAGAAGTGGAATTACCATTTGATGAAGATTTATACTTAGAAGAATTAAACAAAAAAATAGAAGCTGAGAAAGCTCAAGCATAAATAACATAACGGGAAAGAAGGGGTATATATGGCACTTAAAGTAGGAGTAATAGGTTTAGGTGATGTTTCAATTGTTCATCTCCATGCTATAAAATTAAATAAAAAATCAGAATTAGTTGCAGTATGTGATATAGATGAAAGTAAACGTGAATTAGTTAAAGATGTAAACTTTTATACTAACTATAAAGAAATGATTGAAAAAGAAAACTTAGACTGTGTCCATATATGCTTACCACATTACCTTCATTATCCTGTGACTAAGGACGTGGCTAATCTAGGAGTAGATATACTTCTAGAAAAGCCGCTGTGTTTAGACACTAAAGAAGCAAACAAATTTAAAGAGTTAAGTGAAAGTATAGACACAAACATATGTATATGTCTACAAAATAGATATAATAAAACAACAAAATACTTGCAAGAAGCTATAAATTCGAATGAATATGGTAAAGTATTAGGAATAAAAGGGTTAGTTGCTTGGGATAGACCTGAAGAATACTACACTTTAAAACCATGGAGAGGTAGTATGAAACTTGCAGGTGGTGGAGCTATGATAAACCAATCTATACATACATTAGATTTAATGCAATTATTTGGTGGTAAAATCAAATCTATAAAAGGTAGAATTGATAATTTTACAGACTATGATATTGAAGTTGAAGATACAGCTAGTGCATGTATAAACTTTGAAAATGATTGTAGAGGAATATTCTTTACAACAGTAGCACATAAAACTAATTCAAGTGTTGAAATTGAAGTAATATTTGAAAATGGTGAATTTACTATAAAAGATAGTAAATTATATAAGATGCTAGATGGAGAAAAAGTTGAAATTATAGAAGATGATAAACTTAGCGGTACTAAGCACTATTACGGTGCAAGTCATTTTGATCTTATAGATAATTATTATAATTGCCTAATAAATGATACAAAAAATTACGTACACATAGAAGACGCTATTAATTCTATAAAAATCATAGATGCAATAAGAGTTTCATCTAAGCAAGACAAAATAATAAACTGGGGGTAAATGTAATGACAAAACCAACAATAGGTGTTCAAATGATGATGCTTAGAGGTAAAGTTGGGGAAATCGGTATTACTGAAACTTTAAAGAAAGTTAAAGAAATCGGATTTTCAACAATAGAATTATCTCAAATAGAAATGACAGAAAACAATGTAGCTGAAATAAAAATATGTTTAAATGAATTAGACATGAAAGTTTGTGCAACGAGTGCAGCTATAAAGCCAATGATGCCAGGAATGAAAATGGAAAACTTAAGAGAAAATTTTGATAAGATAGTTGCAGATACTAAAGCACTAGATTGTAAATATATAAGAATAGGTATGATATCATTTGATTGCTTAGGATCAAAGGAAAAAATTGTTGAATTTACAAAAGAATTAAACGAAATGGGTAAAAGATTAAAAGAAGAAGGATTAGAATTATATTACCACAACCACCATGTTGAGTTTGCTAAATATGATGGAAAATACATAATGGATATAATGGCTGAGCAAAGTAATCCTGAATACTTAGGATTTGAACTTGATGTTCATTGGTTACAAAGAGCTGGAGTAAATCCTCTAGAGTGGATAAAGAAATTAGAAGGAAGAATTAAAATACTTCATATAAAAGATTATAGAATAGCTCAAACACTAGATATGAGTGGTGGAATGGAACAAATAATGACTAATTTAGCATTGATGGTTCAGTTTGCTGAAATAGGTGAAGGAAATCTAGATATAAAAGCTATAATAGACTTAGCTGGAGAAACAGGGGTAGAGCACATATTTATAGAGCAAGATGATACTTATGGAAAAGATCCATTTGAAAGTTTAGAAATAAGTGCAAATAATTTAAGAAAATTAGGATATGAAGATAGATTTTAATTAAGTATTGTGCTAGTTGATTGGGGATATAATTAACTAGCACTAAAGTAGGAATTATTTTTACGACACTTAGGAAAACGTTTCTAAAATTAAAAATATTGTTAAATTTTAACCGAAATTATAAAAAGGTAAGGTTAAGTAAATATTAACCTAAATTGAAGGGGGAATAATAATGTCTAATTCAACTGTAAAATACAATAGTGCAAAAACTTGGCAAATAGCTTTATTTGCACTTAATAATACGGCAACGAATACAATAATGTTCATAATGATGTACTTAGCTGTATTTAGTCAAAATATATTAGGAATAGCAGCAGTAACGATAGGTATAGCAATAACGGCTATGAGAGTATTTGATGGAATAACAGATCCAATAATAGGATACTTGATAGATAAGACAGAAACTAAATTTGGTAAATACAGACCATTTATGTTAATTGGAAATATAATTTTATTAGTTACAGTATATTTAATATTTGCAGTAATGCCAACGGTAGATAAATCTATTAGATTCCCTGCATTAATGGGTGTATATATATTATATGTAATAGGATATACATTCCAAACTGCGTGTACAAAAGCAGCACAATCAGCATTAACTAATGATCCAAAGCAAAGACCATTATTTACAATATTTGATTCAATATACAACACAGTAATAATGACAGGAGCAACAGTAGTAATAACAAGTATACTTCCTTCAATGTTTGAAGCAGGATATGACCATGGTACACTAAATCCTGAAATGTGGAAAATGGTAGCAATAATATTTGGTGGACTATCATTTGTATTAACAATACTTGCAATAATAGGTATATCAGGAAGAGATAAAAAAGAATTCTACAGTGTAGGAGAACAGGCCGTACAAGTTAAGTTCAAAGATTATTGGCCAATAATAAAGTCAAACAGAGCTATACAAATGCTAGTTGTAGCAGCTGCTACAGATAAATTAGCAGGAAACCTTGCAAGTGCAGCTAAGATATATTTATATGGTAATGTATTAATGAATCTTGCACTACAAGGAACAATTGGAATGATAACTACTCCTCTTGTAATAATTATAACTGTAATTGGTGTTAGATATGCATCTAAATTAGGTCAAAAGAAAGCCTTTGTTACAGGAACTTGGTTAAGTATGGTTATGTTAATATTAATGTTAGTATTACAACCATTTGATGGAATTTCGTTAACTCAAATAAATACTAATACTATATTATTTATAGGAATCACAGTACTTCAAGCTGCATTCATGTCAATATCAGGAAATATAGTTATACCAATGATAGCAGACTGTGCAGATTATGAAGCATCTAGAACAGGTAAATTTGTACCAGGTATGATGGGGACATTATTCTCATTTGTTGATAAGCTTATATCATCTTTAAGTTCTACTGTACTAGGTATGGGTCTTGCAATTATAGGTATGGCTAATGTAGTTATAACTCCAAACACTACAGCAGATAGTAAGTTCTTCTGGTTAATAATGACTTGTATGTATATAGTTCCAATACTTGGACATGTAGCATCACTAGTAGCTATGAAGTTCTATCCATTAACAGGTGAGAAAATGGTTGAAGTTCAATCTGACTTAGAAAAAATGAAAAAAAAGCAAAGTGCTTAATATAAGAATATAGTTTATAAGCATAAAGATTAATCCTATAAACTAGGAAAGGAGAGTAAGCTATAAAATTTACTACATAAATATAGATGCAAAAATGATTATTTAGACACTTTAGGAAAAAGTTTTCAGAGCGTGGGGATTAAAATTAAATTCTATAGGGAAAACAGACTAATTTAAGTTAGTTTGTATTAAAGGGGAATAATAATGTATAATTCATCTACTCAGTATAATAGTGCAAAAACTTGGCAAATAGCTTTGTTTGCACTTAATAATGCAGCTACAAATACGCCATTAATTATAATGGGATACTCAGCAAGAGGGAAATAAATTTCCCTCAAAAACCCCCGGGGGTGCGGAACTTTTAGTCCTACTTTCTATTATGATTAAAAATTATATCATAACTGAAAATAGGACTTCTTAGGTTGACGGCTATGGACGCTACACCCAGATAGTTCTCTTTTAAGAGCTCTTAATTCCTTTAATGTCCTTTCATCTTCTGAGTTTGAAGATACTAGAGAGTTATCTTTTATCCATGTAGATATTGTTGACTTTGGTATGCCATACTCACTATGTAATACTGCTAATGATTTTCCTGATTTATATAATTCTATCTTTAAATTCTTCTGTATATCTTGCCATTTTTAGACACAATTAATCTACCTCTATTGTAATTGCTTCGATTAATTGTGTCTACATACTTATACTAACATCATCATTAGCATCCTCAAATTCATAGACAGCTCCATCTTCTATTTCCTCAAAAACCTAGTATATATTTTATCATCATCAATAACAGGAGCATCTATTACGTCAGCTATAGCCTGTGAGATTTCATCATCAAATATAATAGGTTCATCTTCTCCTAACTCTGCATAAATATCTAAATCTTGTGAAAGTGTATCTTCTATAATTGAAATAAATTCTGTGCAAGTATTTTTAATTTCATTTAGTAATTTCCTTTTTTCTTTAATATCTGTACCATTTGTTAAAATTATAAAATCTATCAATTTCATAAAAATAAAAAAATTGATAGATTTAAGTTATTAGACAGTCAAAAGTTCTAAAAAAAAATAACCCTTTTATATAGATTTATAGTATCCTAAAAGTTACAACACAGAAAGGATAAAATCTATTAAATAGTTATTTATATATAATAATAATCGGATTAGTGATTAGAACAGATAAACTGGGGCTAAGCTCTATTATTAGAGATTTATCTTTGGATTCAAAGGTTTATGAAAGTATGATTCATTTCTTTCGATCATCAGCATGGACATATGAAGTTGTTGCAAATAAATGGTTTGAGGTAGTAAAAAAATATGCACCTATTTATAGAGAAGGTGAGTCTATTGTTTTGGTTGGAGATGGAGTCAAGCAATCAAAAGAATCCCGTAAGATGCCTGGAGTTAAAAAATTACATCAAGAATCAGAGAACTCTTCAAAAGCAGAGTTTATATTTGGTCATATGTTTGGAGGAGTAGGTGTTTTATCTGATGCTGCATCAAAAATATTTTGTATACCTCTTATGATAACTTTACACGATGGAGTTAAAAATAGGGATTTAAGCATAACTAAAATAATTAAAGAAAAGCAGGAAGAAGCCCAAAAAAGAGAATTTTTTCAGGCTTCTTAATCATATGAACTTTTGACTGTACAGAAATATATATATCAAGCAATTTTTATTATTTTTATACTTATTGCATTTGCTACTAATTTTATACTTTCTCTTCCAAAATTATATAATTCTAATTTTTCTATATTATCTCCTGTCATATATATTACACTATTGCTAATAGATGTTAATGTTAACTTTTCACAATAAGAAATAGAACCTTTTATCAAAGCTTCATCTATTCTTAAACCTACGGCATATCTTTCTATACAGTTTGCTGATATTGTATAACTTATAAAATATGTTCCATTATTTTTCAAAATTATTGAATGTCCTTCATCTTCTATTTTTATATTTTCTCCATTTATAATATTTGTATCAAATGTAATTATTGAATTACTATCAATATCTATTGATTCTGTTTGAACTAAGTAAGCATTATCTTTTATAAACAAAGCTCCATCTATACCTCTATCGCCTTTATCTCCCTTTGGTCCTACTTCACCTTGTTCTCCCTTATCGCCTTTATCTCCCTTTGGTCCTACTTCACCTTGTTCTCCCTTATCGCCTTTATCTCCCTTTGGTCCTACTTCACCTTGTTCTCCCTTGTCACCTTTATCTCCCTTTGGTCCTACTTCACCTTGTTCTCCCTTGTCACCTTTATCTCCCTTTGGTCCTATTTCTCCTTTATATTTTTGGTACTCATCTATAGTATTTCTAGAATTATTTACTTGTCTTTTTTTTTCTTCTACTTTTAAACTTACCATCTCATTGTTATATCCGTTATTACCATATTGTGAATTTACTTTGTATCTATTATTACTTGCCAATACAGTTCCCTCCTTTTCTAAATCAACTTTAAGCTATTACTAATATACTCTATTTATTATTAAAAAGTTACTACAAAAAAATTTTAATACTATCCAATTGCTTGTTTATATATTGTAACACTTATATATATTTTTCATATTATTATTGTAAGGAAATATATATTTTCTTTATATTTTAAATATCAACAGGAGGTTTTTCATAAATGAGTGACAATAAAAATTTAAAAACTCGTGATTTTGATCCTATGGTTTGTGGTGATAGCTGCTGTGAATCATTAAAATGGGAATGTAATCCACAATATTGCTATCCGATATTAGCTAAAAGAGTATTTTCATGTACAGAGCTTCAAGGTACACCTTTGCAATCTACACCATTCTTATGTGAATTTATAACCGACATACCTAAATCAATAACTGGTTTAAATGGTAAAGATATTTGTGTTGAAAGTGTTGAAAGTATTACTTTCAAATGTCTTGGATTAAGACAGTATTCAAATGGTACTACGATTCCTAATACAATTAATGAAAATATTAATTTTGTTTCAAAAGCGTTCACTGCTGTTGCTAGTGGTATTTGTACAGGTACACCACCAAATAATGTAGATATTTATAGTAAGTATCTACTTGCAAATTATAATTCATTTGTATCCAAAAATGATTTATGCAATCAGGAAAATTGTGAACTTTCAGATGGTATAATGTTAAATGTTAACTTTTCTACTGATCAATACGGTATATATGACTTAGAAATAAAAGTAAAAGCAAGACTTAAAAATGATACAACAGGAATAGGTAAATTTACAGCAACTGTTATTGTTCCAGATCCACCTGGTAATGCTGGGGCTGGAGATACTAATTTCTTATTAAGTGAATTAGGATTTGGTCTTGTTAACTTCTATGGTAATGTATGTTTCCCTATAAGTAAACCATGTGATATATACAAAACTTTTAGTGGTAACTTTACATCTCCATGTGTTAGTAATACTCAACCTCTAAGAAGAGATACCGATCAAAACTATGTTTTTAATGCTCATACTATATTATGTTTCTGTCCTACAGAAACTATAGAAGTAATAATAGAAGAACTTATGGGAGTTAGTGGAGTTCTTAATCCAGACAAGTGTGTTCCTGTTAAGCCTTGTGACTGTTCTGAATAAAATTAATTAATAATTATAAGCTATTTAAAACTGATTTTTAATATAATAAAGCTAACAGTTGTTAATTTATTTAATAACTGTTAGCTTTATTGTATCTTTAAAATCACCACCATACTCAATACATGTACTATTCCCTATTCATTTAGCAACTGAGCCACTGCATGTCTCAGAATTTCCCCCGGCAGGCTGTGCGAAAAGTCCCTTAATATGGTATAATTTGATTAAATAACAGTTATTAGGGGGCCTTAAATTATGAACTATATCCAAAATGGAACTAGAGAACAAATTAGACTTGAGTCTATAGAATCGTTTGT
>NZ_JBOFOR010000088.1:0-5030 GCF_051659545.1 Romboutsia sp.
ATAGCTTACTTGCTAAATGTTTTTCTAGTTCAGATTGAGGTGGTCTTTCTTGATTACTATTAGTCCAATCTGTTGACCAAATATGGTCTATACTTATAGTATTCATATTCCCATTTTGTGGAATACTTGGGGAGCTACAAAAAGAAGGAGTATCATTTACAATAAACTTATTTCTCAAAGCCATATTTACATTAGATTCAAACCATAAATCTGATATTGAATCTCCAAGCCACTGTATAGTATCATCAGAAGGTCCATCATAAACTAATGGATTTTCTTCGTTAGAAGAAACAATATCACAAACAAATCCATAAGGGTTATTGTGATATTGATATTGATATAAAGTTTTAACCCAGTTATCTAATGCAGTTTGTCTTAATCCTTTTTCATAAGAATCTTGATATGCTTTTTGAAAATTTTCTGCTTTAATTCCTGAACTAATTAGTAAAGCAGCACCACCTATAATAGTAATACCTGCTCCAATAACTAATGCTCCCAAAGCAGCACCAATACCTGTGGCTAATAAAATACCTCCTAATATACCTAAAGCTACACCTAAGACTGTTTTCCAAAAACTCTTTTTACCTCTTCTTTCTGAAACTCTATTATCCCAAAACACAGTGTTAGTGTATTTCATTGAAGTTATATAGCTGTCTCCATTAAATAAAACTCTTTCTTCTGATATATTGTTTTCATCAAAGTAAAAAGGATTTTTATTCTCTTTATAATAAGGTAATAACCTAAAATTAGAATAAGAATCTAAGTTATCTTTTGATAGTACTACATAAGGTAATTTATCTCCATTCGGAAATACTTTATTACTTTTTAATGTTATAATACCTATTTTATTATCACAAGCAATATTAAACAATTCTTTTGAGTTATCTTTCACTTTTCTACTACCTAAAGCATCTAAATAAAACCTTTCATCAATGTCCTCTTTAAATAGTGTAAAAGCATCAACATCATATAATTTTTTAAAATCAACAGAGGTGTCTCTTGTAATACCATTAAAACTCCATCCATCTAATCCTTTTGATATAACTGAACCATCAGAGGTTGAAGAGTCATCATTGCTATCATCATGGGCTTCAGAATTAAAAGAAGACCCATCCATAACATCGTCATAATTAAATAGACCATAATACTGTTTACTTATATCAAAATAACCTTGTTGAATTAACTTATCATAATTTGTATATTCTTTATTATTAAACTTATGTTCTGGATGTATTAGACCGTATATAGTAGGTTCAAGTGTTGCTCCATCTGGTTTTAATAAGCCTTGAGCTATAAAATCAGCATTTGTTGTGCAAGGGATTAAAACTCCTGTGTCTAATATAGTTCTGTCAAAATCTTTTCTTTCATTTCTTACTATATTATAACCAATTATTTTTTTCCCTCGAGTATCTTCTAATGTTGGCAATTCTATGCCTGAAAATTTAATACCTAATATTTCTGTGTAATAGCTTTTGTTTTGTATTTCATTAGTATATATTGCTGAAGCTAAATTATAATTTGCATTATCTATAAAGTAATCATTATCATAATCTGTAGAATTATCCCCTAAATTAATATTTTCTTTATTCTGAAAACTATTATTTTTAGAAATAGATAATTTTATATCTGTAAAAACATCAATTGTATGTGATATGCCATATTCTTTTAAAGTAATTAAAACGGATGTATTTGGTTCTTTTGAAAAATCATTGGCATTTATTTCTCTAATAAATGAATAATCTACTCCTCCATTTTTATAGTCTATTTTTACTTCAAAGTAATTCCCTATTTCTGTACCTATTGGTATTTTTAGAGTCCCTGTAATAGTCAATACTAATTGATGATATGTAGCAGAAGATGGGTCATTTTCTGTTGTTACAAGTAAGGGCTTGCCTATTTCATTCCTTAAAGGAAATCTATGATGTCTTATTTTTTTACCTGTTAAAGAATTACCCTCTGAATCTAATCCCCAATAATCTTTATTCTCACAACTATTAGAATCACTGTAAACAGAATTACTTTGGTTATTTAATTTCATTGGAAATGTATTTTCTGCATAAGAAAATATTCTATCAATCATTCCATTATTATTACTCTTTCCAGGTATGTGATACACAGGAGATAGAGTGTTGTCTTCAAATATATATACTAAACCAAATGAATATATTTCACCAGGCATATATCCAGTGCTTTCTATATTCTGTAAAGGATTTTTAGGATTTGAAAATTCCTCTGTTACATTATCTAATATTACCTTTTTTAATACACAATCTGCCTTGATTTTGCTAGCATATTTTTGTAAACTACATAAATCTGCTTGAGTTCCTTGAGTGTTAGCTAATAATAACCTATTTTCCAATTGTTCAATAGAACTTACTTTCTCTAAAACATCAGAATACTGTAATATCTCTTCTGTAGTTCCTTTTTCAATTGCATTGTCCCCAGTGTAAATAAAATCTTTTTTAGATATAGGAATAGATTCAGAATATAGAACTTCATTAATTAATCCTGTCCCACTGTTGGCTGCAATAAAAGCTAATCTGTAAAAACTAAAATTTTCATCTAAATTAAAAAAAATTATTTTTATTGCTTTACTTGTATTAGGAAACCTTAAATATTCTTGTTCTGATTGTATTGAACCATTTATGTCTTTGTATGGTTTTTTTATAGAATCATTATATATTTTTATAATATTAGTGGAAGTTATCCATTCTGTGGGATTTAAAGAAGCATCAATATATTGAATAGCTATGTTATAACTTCCAGGCTTTAGGTTTCCACCAGTATCAAAAACTTCTATATTTTCAATTTCAGGTATTTTAGAATATGTTTTTTGAAGATTAAATTTTGCATTAACCCATTTTCCAGTTTTATCTTTAAAGTCTTGTGGTTTATCAAAATCATAGTATCTAGGTTTATTATAGTCATCTGTAAAATAAACAGTCCTATTACAACCACCTCTTAATCTAAAAGTTGCTTGAATTTGTTTATCAACTTTAAAATTTAATTTATTTTTTATATCACTTGAGTTATCATTTACATGAGTTTCATATTTACATTGGTCATCATATATCCCAATTTCAGATATAAGACCATCTTTAGAAACTAAAAAGACACAAGTTTTCCCCTCTCCTATATATACCTTCCCAATTGGTATATAGTTTATAGGTAATTTAGCACATTCCTCATTACTTTCTTCATTACCTTTAAAACCAATATCCCCAAGTTCACTTTCATTTACTGTGTTTAAAGCAAATCTATAAGTTCCTTTAGGTTGACTTTGAGGAGAAGTGTCTGTATAAAGACCTTTATTGTGTTGTGTTATATTAGTATGTTGTATATCCTCCATAAATATTGTGTGTATAAGGTGCGGTTTGGAATTTTTTTATCTTTCCAAAATAAGAATAATATTTTTTAAATCTAGGGACAAGTTGAATGCTTTGGTCTAATAAATCTTGATAATCATCTAAAGATTTAGGCATTTTCATATAGTTTTTAGCTTGGTTAGCATATTTTAACCATAGTAGTCTATTTTCTTCAGTAAGAGCTTGAGAACCTTCTCTTTGATTCCATCTTTGTCTTTCAGCTAATTTCCATTTAACATAATAAGATATAGCTGTTATATAAGAGATATTGTCAGGCATTAATGGATAGCCTGTTTCTGAATCTATTGCATTTCTAAGAAAAGCCATGACTATAAAGCCATCTTGAAAAGAAAACCTTAATCTTTTTTCTTCTGTGCCTATGATGGTATATTCATCTTCATTATGGTAATGAGTTTTATTGTGTAAATCTTTGCACACCATTGTATTAAATAAGGTTTCATTTGCTAATCTAATAGGTGTGTATTCTGCTTTGTAAAAGGTGTTTGTAAATATAGAAGAAGAATACCTGTAATGAAAGTCTAAATTTGGTCTGTAATCATTTAAGTCAAATGAAGCTAAAATATTACCGTTACAATCTGTAAAATTTACTGGTGCATACTCATCACCCAAAGACAACTGTTCTTGTATTGTATTTGGAGTTATTCCACAAGAGATTTTATTCTCTTTTTCCCATTTGTTATTTCTTGCAATTTGAATCATCATTTGAAAACCCATAGGTAATTCTGCATGATGATTTGACACTTCTAAAAAGGCTAGAGCAGTTTCTTGTATTTCTTCAACTTTTAGAAATTCAAGAGCTTCCCCAGCCCATTCAATAACATCGGATTCATTTAAATCCTGTCCTCCTAATTCTCTATGTAACTTAGAAAGTAGTGTATTTACAGAAACATATTGTGTATTGTTATTCATCTTTTATTCTATCTATAGTTATATAATCTTGTCCTTCTAATATCTTTTTGTGAACTGTTCTTTTATTTGTTCTACTCATTCTTAAAGCATATAAACCTTTATTTTTAACAAAAACATTTTTTTTAGACCAAAAAAATTTATATCTGACTTGCCCTGAATGCTCATTAAGATGATATACTAACCGTTTTTCTTCTTTTGCTGTTTCATTATTATCCCATAATTTTTTAGTTCTGACCCAATCAACAGATAAACCATAAGTAATCATATTACCATTTTTATCTAATTTTAATTTTTGTTTTTTACCTAATACTTTTAATGTACCAAGTTGAGAAGGTAATGTAACCTCTTCTCCAATAAAAACTTTTTCTAGTAAAAATTTATTATATTCATTATTAATTGAAAGATAATCTGATAAAGAGATTTTATTCTTTATATTTTTTGAATACAATTTATAACTGTCTTTTATACTTTTCATTTTGTATGTTCTATGGGTGTATCTTGAGAATTATTAGTAGTATCTTCTATATTTTGAGAAAACATAATAACTAATTCGTTTATACATAGTTCAACTAAAGTATCAACCATTTCACTACCTATAGGAAATTCTTTATCTAAATAACTTTCACAATCTTCAATAATACCTTTATTACATATTGAAGGATATGTTGCGGCTTCTATAGGGTCATCAAATAATCCTGTAATAGTTAATATTTTAATTTTACTACTATGTGTTAT
>NZ_JBOFOR010000089.1:0-3209 GCF_051659545.1 Romboutsia sp.
AGTAGGAGTTTAAGTCCAGCTCTTTAGGTTGCTTCAGCTACAGGTCTTTTTAGAAGGATTAATCCTTAAAGAGCAATGACTTTCAGTCAAAGGTATTTATACCGTAAATCCACCTGCTTTAGCAGGTGTGTAGTTTAATTTATTTAGAAGGTTATAAAAAGTATCATAAATCTAATTATTATAAATCTCAAGTAATAAGTCTAAATCAATAATTTCTATACATTTATTATCAAAGTCAATAAGCCCATCTTTTTTCATTTTATTTAACTCTCTAGAAAAGGAAGTTCTTTGAATACCAAACTCTTCGGCAAGTTCTTTTTTGCTACGGTCCAGTTTTATAGTTAAGTTATTTTGACATTTATATTGATAAAGAAGGTAGTCTACTATGCACTCTCTGATAGATTTAATAGATAGTTTTTTTACCTTATCCTTTAAAATTATTGTTTTGTCTGATACAGACATTAAAAAGTTTTCTAAAAAAACAGAGTCTTTTTTACATAGGTTAAAGATAAGCTCTTTTTTTAAATGTATGACTGTAGTATCTGTGTAAGAAAAAATATTCATAGGGTAGTTATTAGAGCTAGAAAATAATAAATTATCACCAAAGATATCGCCACTAGAAAATTTATTTAAGGTCAAAACATTTCCGTTTATATCTACGTCTTGTATGACTACATTTCCTTTTAGTAATATATTGCAAGTTTTACATTCTTCATTTTTTAGAAATATAATAGAACCCTTTTTATAATTTTTTACTATATATAGATTCGGAGTAAAAAAATCTAAAATTTCTTCATAGGAAATATTTTTAAATAAGTCTATCGATTGTAGTAGTTTTATATATTCATTCATTATTTTTCTCCTAAATTAGCAATTAGTTACCTAAGTAACTTTTTTAAAATCTAAGATTAATTATAATGTAAATAAATAGATTTGAAAAGGAGATTGAAAATGGATATATTCACTTTGTTACTTTGGGTAATAACTTTAATTTGGTTTGTTGTGTCTATGAAAAAAGACAAGAAGAGAACACTTAACTCTGTAAAAATGTCTACAGGAATGATGAAAAGTATGATAGGACATATTATAGGAATACTTTTCTTAATAGGTTTACTACTTACATTTATTCCACCAGAAATGATCAAAGAATATATGGGGGATTCAAGTTCATTTTTATCTACTGTAATGGCAGCGTTAGTTGGTAGTATAACTTTAATACCAGCATTTGTAGCCTTCCCACTAGTATCATCATTACTAGATGCAGGAGCTGGAATATTACCTGTAGTAGCATTTTTGACTACTTTAACTATGGTAGGGGTGGTTACATTTCCCCTTGAGAAAAAAGAATTTGGAGTGAAGTTTGCACTAGCAAGAAACATATTTAGTTTTGGATTTGCAATATTGATAGCAGTTTGTATGGGGGTAATAATATGATGAAAGTTCTTAATACAGTAAAAAATAATAAGCTTATAAGTTTTGTAGCCTTAACCTATTTAACACTAGGAATAGTATTGCCAGATAAAGGAGCACAATCATTTTTTAATAGTTTGTATTATATAAAAGAAATGTTAATAATCATGCCAGTAATTTTACTTTTAACATCATTAATTGAAGCGTGGGTTCCTACTAAAACTATACAAAATATGTTAGGTGAAGATGCGGGACTAAAGGGATATATATTTTCATTTTTATTAGGAAGTTTTTCAGCAGGACCTATATATGCGGCATTTCCAGTATGTAAAACATTATTAAATAAAGGTGCTCGTATTTCTAATATAGTAATAATACTAAGCTCATGGGCTGTAGTAAAAGTACCTATGCTAGCAAATGAAGCAAAGTTTTTAGGACCTAAGTTTACTTTTATAAGATGGATATTAACAAGTATATCTATATTTTTAATGGCATATCTAGTGGCTAAGATAGTTAAAAAAGAAGATGTATTAAAAAAATCTGTAGAATTTATAGGAGAAAATACAGATGAAGGTATTTTAAACATAGAGTCTAGTTATTGTATAGGATGTGGTATTTGTACAAAGTTAGCACCAGTTACTTTTGCTATGGAAAATAAGAAAGCAGTAGTTATTAATCAAGATATAAAAGAGGAACATTATGAATCAATACAAACTGCGGTAGATAAATGTCCTGCTAAGGCCATAAAACTTAGAGTAGAAAATATAGAGTAGTTACCTATACTTAACTATATATTTAATTCAGTCGTTAGTTTTGGGTGATGACTAAATAATAAATAAATATGTTATAATATACATATAAATTACAAACTTTTAAGAATAAGGAGAGTAAAATATGCGCTCAGTATCAAAACAAATAAAAGATACAATTATAAATTGCCTCCCGAAAGAAATAACAGAAGCCATCTATGTTTTTGGAAGTTACGGAACTGATAATTATAAAGACGGTATTAGTGATATAGATATAGCTTGGTTTACAAAAATCAAGTTGGATTTAACAGAGATAATGATGTATAAAGATTTGTTAGAGAAAGCTTTAAATATAGAAGTAGACTTGAAAAATCCAACAGACTCATATCCAATATATCTGCTAAGTGAGATATATAGCGGGATTATAATTAATGAACCTAGTATTGAATTTAAAAATAAATTTTTTTCTTTTTACTTAGATAATAAAGATTTTATAGATTTAACGAGAAGATGCATGTGGAGGTAAAGTATGGTTTTTAATAAATCTAATATCGATATAAACTTAATATGTGATCAAATGCTAGATTGTATATATAATTTAGATAATTTCTGTCAAAATATGAATGAATTAGAAAAATTAGAATATCTTAAAAAATGCGCACAAGAAGGGTTTAAATCTTATATAGGAAGCTTTTACGAATTGTTAAAAGATTATTTGACTTATTGTAATACTGTAATGGATATACCAATTACAGGAAAAAGCTATAAAGAATATTTAGAACTTTGTATAAAAGAAAATCTTTTACCACAAGATAGTCTATATTTTATAATAGCATTAAGTTCTATAAGAAATAAGTTCTCTCATGGATACGAAGTTCCACCATTTGAAGATGTATTAGATTTTTATAAAAACAATTCTCAAAAGTTTCTTAGTATAGTAACTTTGGCAAAATCTAAATATAATCAAAAATAAAATAAATAGAAAATACAAGGTTATATCATCATGGTATGGCCTTGTATTTTTATGATAAAAATTATATAAAATAAAAA
>NZ_JBOFOR010000090.1:0-2700 GCF_051659545.1 Romboutsia sp.
CTATGGGTGCTTATACAGCTGCAGTAGCAATGTATAGAACGGCATTGGAAAACTTACTTTATGACAAGGGTTATCAAAACGGTATGTTGAAAGATAAGATAGAAAAATTTGAAAAAGATAAGAAAAGTGAAACAGCTCCAAGGTGGTCAGATGTGGTAGATGAAGATATATTAGACAAGATAAGAGATTTAGGAAATTGGGCAGTTCATCCAAATAAAGGAGATATTACCAAACAACAACATCTGCAAGATGAAGAACTTATCGAATGTTTAGATGAAATATTTAAATATATGCTAGATGAAATCTATGAAAAAGAAATTAATAGAAATAGCTTATTAGATAAATTAAAGAAAAAGAAACAAGACTTACATAGAAATAAGTAATTAACACCCACGTAATGTGGGTGTTTTTTTATTGTATAAAATTCAAATTTTAGATACATTTGAGTTTGGCTTGTTTTTGAACATAAATGAATGGTAATATATTGATATAAATATAAATAGGGGGAATTAATTATGGAACAAAAACTTCAATCCACAGAAATATACCTTAACAATAATGAAAAAACTGCTTTAGATATAGCTAGTAGAATATTAGGTAAAAATGTATCAAAAGCTAGTTTTAATGGGATTATAGGAGGTAAAAATGGAGTGTATGATGTTGACGCTTTAAGATATTCAAATCCATCGGATTATGTTAATGAATGGATTGTATCTCATAATCAACTTTATAACAAAGAAAAAGATTGTATGTATGAAAAATCATCTCATAGAGTTCATAGACTTTTATCTGATAATTTCTTGAGGGGTTATATAGAACAATATTTAACAAGAACCTATTATAAAAAACATCTTGGAATTTAAAAATTTATACATAATTAATATTTACATAAAGAGCGTACTCAAATTTGAGTACGCTTATTTATTTTTACGACGTTCCCAAAATTGGGAACGTACTCAAAAGTGAGTACGACAAAAGCATACTCAAATTTGAGTATGTTTAATTTAAATAAAATAAGAGTTTTAAATAATTATAAGAGTTCCACATAAAACCTTAAAACTATTGCAAACACAGCTGTTACAGAATTATTACTTCTCTGTATAATATAATTAGAACCATTTTTAAGGAGGTGTAAGTACCTATATGAATAGACAAAAATGTAAAGACCCAATGGGCAGAAAGGAATAAGATATATGAGTAAGATAGTTAAATATGCACTAGAAATTGATGAAGAAGGAGGTCCTATAAGTAATCCTATACCTATGAAAGAAAATGAGGTAATAGATATACAAAATAGACGTAATATGAGGACACCGAAACAATTAAGAATGGCAAAAAATAAAAGTGATATGCAATTATTTAATGAAGATAACGGAGGATTTGTAGCTATGTACTATGTTAAAAATGAACTACTATTTAATGAATTAGAAATTGATTTAGCATCAGTAGGTAGGGTAATATACCTTGCGACATACTTAGATTATGATAAAAATGTATTAGTAATGAATGGTGGAATTAATAGTGGAAAAGCTAAAACACCAATGATAAGAAAAGATATGCAATATATATTAGGGCTTGGAGATACGGCTTTTAAGAAGTTTTTAAAGGATGTTAAGGATAATGGTTTATTGATGGAGGAAAATGGCTTATACAAGGTAAATACTGAATACTTTAATAAGGGTAAAGTTGATAAAAAGAAATCATATACAAGAATATATATAGATACCGTGAGAGAATTATATAAAGGGTGCAAATCAACTCAACATAAGACTTTAGCATATGTGTTTAGGTTAATACCAAAGATACATTATGATACTAATACAATATGTCATAACCCAAGTGAGGAAATTCCAATCCATTTAAATCTAACAGAAATAAGTGAATTCTTAGGAGTTCGTCAAGATAATTCGAGTAAATTAATGAAGGAATTAACTAAATTTTACATATTCAAAAATGATATAAAATATAATTTATTAGCATATATTACAGTTACTAAAGATGGGGCTACGAAAGGTTATTTTGCAGTAAATCCATATATATTATATGGTGGCTCTAATTATGAACAAGTTAAAGATTTAATAGGAAAGTTATTTTTCTAATAAACTAATACACTCAATTAATGGGTGTATTTTTATATTGTAATATATTGCACATATTCATATCTTATAGTAAAAAGGCGACCTAAATTGAGTTTTTTATAGTAAAAAAGCGACCAATTACTTTTAGTAAGAATATAGTAAATCCAATGTTATAAGCTTGTTTTTATGGCAAAAGTACTTCTGTATCTGTAAGAACTTAAGTCTTTAATTTACTTAAACAGATACTAAAATCGTGCCAAAACAAGAATAGTAATGGCACAAATGCTCCACACAATCCAGTAGGTTGTTACTGTCGTTTCCAAATACAAAATTGAATTTGTAAAATATAATTGTTCATTTATTAATTTATGAAAGAGAAAAAGATTTTTAATAGATATTAAACTATGTAGCGAAGCGAAAAGTTTGATAGATATTGGAGAGAAGCAACAGCTCTATCGTTGGTGAACGACAGATGTTCTATTCATTGCTTTGCATCGTCACAAAAGCATAAAATATATGGAAATGTATATAGGATGTCTTAGAATAGCTTGTATTAGTTTGTATTGGAATATTATGTTATAATATATGAATACTTAAATAAAAGGGGGTACAAAAATGAAAT
>NZ_JBOFOR010000091.1:0-7809 GCF_051659545.1 Romboutsia sp.
TGCCTTACAAGCAGGGGGTCACAGGTTCGAGCCCTGTTAATCCCACCATTTATATTGCGGCCTGGTAGTTCAGTTGGTTAGAATGCCAGCCTGTCACGCTGGAGGTCGAGGGTTCGAGTCCCTTCCAGGTCGCCAAATACACACTATGCTGGTGTGGCTCAACGGTAGAGCAGCTGACTTGTAATCAGCAGGTTGTAGGTTCAATTCCTATCACCAGCTCCAATTAAACTCTTAGAAGAATCTAAGGGTTTTTTATTTTATTCTTTTAGGCAGTAACATGAGTATGTCCTTTACAAAAGATCCTAAAAATAAAAAAGTAGAAGAAAATATATTATACTTTCTTCTACTTTTTGTTTTCCCATCTTAAATCTTTTCCTATAAATTTAACCATTTTAAATCTATCAAATATTCTAGAAAATATTCTCTGTGTATAGTCAGAGCCTAATTGCATAGGAGATAAGTTTGTAGATATAATAGTTTTTTTGCCTGATAGTAATCTAGTGTTTAGTATATTAAATAATTCAGTATTAGTAAATGAATTAGTCAATTCTGTTCCTAAATCATCTATAATCAATAAATCACAATCAAATAAATTTCCATAATTGTCCTTAGAAATATGATTATCATTATTTTTAAACTTATAGTCCTCAATTATTTCAAACATTTTAAATGCTGTTTGATAAATAACCACATAGCCTTTATCTAAAAGCGATTTTGCAATACAATTACACATAAAAGTCTTTCCTAATCCAGTATCTCCGTAAAAAAGCAAATTTTCATCATTATCTTTATCAAAGTTAAGAACAAATGATTCACAAATAGATACTATTTGTAATATATTTTGACGAGGAGAAATATTTGAACCTTCAAATTTTTCATCAGAAAATACTGATGTATTTATTGTAGAAAAATTTTGAGTTTCAAGTACTCTAGATAAATTTGACATCTTATACGCTTCGTTTATAATTTCTTGTTTTAAACAATTACATTTATGTCCATTTTTTAAGAAGCCTTTATCATTACAAGTATTACAGTTATATTGAATATCTAAGTAACCTGGTGGTACATTATATCTACTTAATAGGTCATCTTTCCTTGCTGTTAATTCATTCATTTTACTTTGCGATTCAGCTATTATTTCATCTTTATTTTGAGGATTTAATAGAACAAGTTTCGTCAAACTTAGACCAATTTTTCCGATATCATCGTCGATATGTTGAATTTCAGGAATTTGAGAGTAAACATCTCTTATTCTATTTTCTAAATCGGATTCAGCTCTATCTCTTTTCTTTTCATAAGACCTAAGTATTTCTTTTAAAGTTGATTCTTTCATTTATTCACCTACTTAAATTTATCCTTTTGGCTTTCTTGAAGAAGTTTTTCTAATTCTTCAGGAGTATATTTGGTAAAAGTTTGATTTACATTATGAAATCTAGTTTTTACAGATGTTGTATTAGATGAATTATTTTTATTAGATTTTTGATTTACTTGAGGCTTACGCTTAGAATCTTCTTCTAATAATTTAATATCATCTAATGTTTTAATATTTTTGTTATTCCATTTTTCAATTACGCCGTTTATATATGATACTGATGGGTTTGATATATTTTTTGACTTAGAGCAAGCAGACAGAATAACTTCAATATCCATATTATATTTATCAAACCAAGTATCCATGATTCTTTCTTCTGGTTTAGAAGGTGGTCTATAAAATCCTAATTCATTGAATATAGTTTTGTAGACCATGTATCTTTCGCTTCTAATAGCAAAGCTATCCTTAACATCTTGAGGGGTATATAAATTAGAATCATACCATCCTCTAATAAGGGATTCAATGTATTTAACAGGTCGAGATGATTTATGTTTATCTTTAACATATTCATATGCGTACACTATCATATCAGGCTCCATATTATATTTATTTATTATATCTAACAAACTAATTTTTTCTCCAGGCTCAAGGTATCTGCCAACAATCTTGTTTATAGAGTTAAACATTTTTCTTATGCTAGGATTCTCACTTACAGAAACTATACTATCTGAATTCGATTTTATTGATTTTGTATTTATATACATGTTATCCATATAAAATCTTTTTAAATCCATAAACTCTATAGAATAATCAAAATCGTTTAAATTTTCATTTTTATGCATTTTAATTATATCTTTTCTTTCCCAAAATTTCCATGCTTCTATTACATCAGATAAAGGAATATTTAAATTTTTTGCTATAGAATTATTATCGAATTTAGGGTTAGAATTAGGATCACAAGCTTGTCTGTATCCTAACAGATAAACTTTTACGTATAACCCATTCGCCATTGGCATAAATATATCTATAAAGATGTTAGCAATGGTAGTTTCGCCTAAATCTATTTCGTTGACTTCTTTGAAAAACATTTTATCACCTCAGATTAAATTATACCATAAAAACAAATAACTTTAATTGAAACCTATGATTATCAAAAGGGATTACAGATTTATGTTGCAAAATAATTTTAAAATTATTCATATTAAACTGGAGGGGGAAAAATTGGTAATAAATTTCAGCAAAAAAAGAAGAAAGATAACACTGGTCATAGTAATAGGGTTGTCGTTACTATTGCCAGCAGGAATTTACTTAAAGGAAAAAAAATTTGAAAATAGTGTACAAACATCAAGTGTTGAAAATGAAAAAGCTTTAAATAACTACACCATAGATGTAGTTTTTGATGATGAGAGCAAAAGACTAAAATGCAATCAAAATATAGAGTATGTAAATAATACAAAAGTATCATTAGATAAGTTATATTTTCACATATATCCAAATGCTTTTTCAAAGATAGAATTTGCACCATTTGAAAAAGAAGAAATGAAACAAGCATATCCAAATGGTTTTAATGAGGGATATATAGATATAAAAAATATTTTATCTAAGGATGAAGAATTAAATTATCAAATTAAGGGAGAAAAAAATGATTTATTAGAAATAAAAATAGGCAAACATCTTAAACCTGGAGAAAAAATAATAATAGATATGAAATATAATGTAAAAATACCTAATTCAGAAGGCCGATTTGGATATGGGAAAAGTACTATAAATGTAACTAACTGGTTTCCGATAGCATGTGTTAATGATGAGAGGGGATGGAATGCAAAGGGATATGAGGCAGTTGGAGATCCTTTTTATAGTGAAACAAGTGATTTTAAAGTAAATTTACTAATTCCTAAAAAATATAAAATTGGTTGCACAGGAAACATAATTAATGAAAAAGCAGACGAAGATAAATCTCTCTATCAAATAGAAGCTAAAAAAGTTAGAGATTTTGCATTTATCCTAAGTACTAAGTTTGACATAGATAAAGATTCATATAAGGGAATAACTATTAATACATATAATTTAAATAAAAAATTATCTAAGGAGTCTACTCAAATAGCAAAGGACTCTATTAGAGTCTTTAGTAAGTTATTTGGAGAATATCCATATAGTACATATTCAGTAATAGCAAGTGATTTTTATATAGGTGGTATGGAATATCCTACAATGGTAATGATTGATCAAAGTTTGTATACCCAAAAGAATAAGTTTTTATTAGAATATGTTATAGCTCATGAGACTGCCCATCAATGGTGGTATTCAGTAATAGGAAATGATGAAATAAGTGAACCGTGGATAGATGAAGCTTTAACTGAATATTCTACAGTACTATACTTTGAAGAAAAGTATGGCAAGGATATAGGAGATAAACTTATAAAAACAATGGAAATACAAACTAAAAATCATGCAAGTGAAGATATATTTAAACCGACTACTCAGTATAAAAATTCTATAGACTACAGCTTAAATGTATATACTAAAGGAGCAGTAGCTTTTAGTCAGGTACGAAAAGAAGTAGGGGATAAAATATTCTTTGAAACATTGCAAGAATATTACAACAAGTATATGTATCAAAATGTAAATGGAACTAAATTTGTTGAAATGTGGAATAACAAAGGGATAGATATAGATAAAATTATAAGTCAATACAAGTAAATTTTAACTAGAGCATTAAATTGTTATTTAATGCTCTAGTTTTTTGGTATAATATATCTTATGATTATAAAAAAACGAGGTGACAACATGCTAAAATATTGTTCGATAGGAAGCGGAAGTAGTGGAAATTGTCATTATATTGGATATAAGGATACAAATATATTAGTAGATGCAGGTCTTAGTGGAAAAAGAATAACTACAGGACTTAATGATATAGAAGTAGATATGAATAAAATAAAGGGAATATTTATTACGCATGAACACTCAGACCATATAAAAGGCGCGGGTATAATGTCTAGAAAATTTGACATACCTATATTTGCAAATATAAAGACTTGGTGTGCTATGAAGGATAAGCTAGGAGAAATAAAAGATCATAATATGAAAGTTTTTGAAAATGATAAAAGTTATTCTTTAGGAGATTTAGTAATAAGACCATTTTCAATATCACATGATGCTTCAGATGCTGTTGGGTACAACTTTTATGCAGATAATGAGAAAATGTCTATAGCTACAGATATAGGAAAAATAACAGACAATATAAGAAGACATTTATATAAATCTAAGTTAGTGGTATTAGAGTCAAATTATGACCCGAATATGCTTATGATGGGCTCATATCCATATTCATTAAAGAAAAGGGTAATGTCTGATGAAGGCCATCTATCAAATGAAGATGCAGCAAACTTTTGTGTGGAACTTATTAAAGAAGGTACTGAGAGAATATTATTAGCCCATTTAAGTAAAGAAAATAATTTTCCAGAGTTAGCTTATGAGACATCTAAGGGAATACTAACTCAAAATAATATAATAGTTGGACAAGACGTTAAGTTAGATGTTTTATTAAGAGAAGAGGTATCGGATATATACAAGGTTAAATAAGTTAGGAGAAAATTTATGAATATAAGCATAATCAGTGTAGGCAAACTAAAGGAAAAATATTTAAAATTAGGAATAGATGAATTTACTAAGAGATTATCTAAGTATTGTAAGCTAGACATGATAGAGTTAGAGGATGAAAAGTGTCCAGAGAATTTAAGTGAAAAGGACATGTTAATAGTAAAAAATAAAGAAGGAAAAAAAATTCTTAGTAAAATAAAAAATAATAGTTACGTTATAGCACTTGCTATAGATGGAAAAAACTTATCATCTGAAGAACTAGCAGATACAATCAGTAAATTAGCGGTTAGGGGTAATAGTCATATAACTTTTGTTATAGGTGGTTCTCTAGGTCTTTCTGATGAGGTTTTAGGTAGAGCGGATTATAAGTTGTCTTTTTCTAAAATGACTTTTCCTCATCAATTAATGAGATTGATTTTGTTAGAACAAGTTTATAGAGCGTTTAGAATAAATAATAATGAACCGTATCACAAGTAAATGAGATTTTACTAAAATAAGTTAAATTATTGTAAATATAACAAAGAACAAAGATATTATATTAGAAATTGATAAACTAATAGATGAAATATCTATAAAAGGTTAAAATTTTATATGATAGAGGATTTAAACTAATATGTTAACAAAAATGATGCTAACCTTTGTGAAATGGAGCATCTTTTTGTTTGATTTTAATTTCAGTATAACATTTGATAAATAAAATAAGAGGTATATATTTTACTGTGTTCTGTAAACTATTAATATATACAGTAGAAAAATATATAATTAACAGGATATAGGGCTTAAATATTAATAAAGGATTTGAAGGAGAAGACCCTTATGAGTACATTTTTTTATAAAATTTATAATAGTATATATATAAAATCAATAAGGCGAGGGCTTTTGAAAGTACAGCCTATCATTTTGATAAATTGCATTTTTATAATAATACTTAATATAAATAATGATACACTTATGAACATAATGAAGGTAATTATAAATGATAATTGGAATAATATGTTTTGGCAGATATATAATAGTTTGTATATGCTATCAAAGGCTTTAATTATAATATCAATTTGTAGCGAACTAGCTAAAATACGTATACATGAAAAGCAAGATATAAAGTATATGGGTAATAGTGTAAGCTCAAATATGGTTGGGTTTATAGGGTTAACTTCAGCAATTACTTTTAGTAGTATTTTCACTATGGAAAGTGTTGTAGGTACTGGAAGTATCACAATTATAGCAGCAAACTGGACTATGTTAGCTATAGTAGTTAGTATAATATCTAGTGAAGTTTATATTAAAATATATTATTATATGCTAGACAGTAGAATGAGTTTAATTAATAGTTACGAAAAGGTTGTAAGACAGTCTATTTTAGCTATACTTCCTTCAGTTTTAACTATAATTGCAGCAATTGGTGTAGCCATCTTAATTGAATCAAATATAAATGCCATTGATCCAATAACCATACATGGAGGCAATAATTTTTTTAATGATATAAAATATATATTCATAAAAAATGCCCTATGGATAGTAGGAGGTCATGGTGGAGATTTAATAGTACACGGCGATTCCTTTAATAGATTGGATGTAGATACATTTACTAATATGGGGGGAGCTGGAAGTACTATATGCTTAATAATAGCAATAATCTTATATAGTAAAAACAAATATAGCAAGAAAATATCTGTTATATCCATAATACCAAGTATTTTTAATATTAATGAAACTATTACATATGGACTACCGATACTATTTAATCCTGTATATATAGTGCCATTAACTTTAACGCCTATAGTTTTATATGCCATCTCGCAGGGAGCATTTGAATTAGGGTTAGTTGAAACTATAGATAAAATAGAAATGAGCTGGATACATCCGGTTTTATTTAATGCCTATAAACTAACCGGAGGATTTTCAGGTGTTATACTACAAATCATTAATATTATTGTAGGGGTTGTGATATATACTCCTTTTGTTAAAATATCTGATAATATGAGTAAGAGAGAAAGACAAGGGGCTTATGAAAATCTTAAAAATACAGTTTTTTCAGGAAATTTAGAAAAGTTAGATTTATCTAGTGGAGCTGATAGTAATGGAGAGATAAGCATATTTTTAGGAGAAGAGCTTAAAGACATACTAACGGGTAGAAGAAAAAATGAAGGTGAGTTGTATTTAGAATACCAACCACAACTAAATAAGGAAAGAAAAGTTGTTGGAGTAGAAGCTCTTTTAAGATGGAAATATGAAGAGTTTGGAAACATACCACCAAATATTATAGTATTAATTGCAGAAGAAGTAGGGTTAATTTATCCTTTAGGAAAATGGATTGCAAAAGAAGCAATCGAGCAGCTTTCAATATGGGATAAAGAATTAGAAAAGAAGATAGATATGTCTATAAATGTCTCTACAAAGCAATTAACAGATGATACCTTCGCAAGTTATATAAAAGATATCATAAAGCTTTATAATGTTAATCCAAACAACATTAAAGTTGAGATAACAGAAAGCTTTGCAATAGGGGAAGATGAGGTAACTAAAAAACAGTTAACTAAGCTAAATGAATATGGTGTAAAACTAGCAATAGATGACTTTGGAGTTGGATATAATCCTTTATTATATATAAAGAAGTACAATATAGATTGCATAAAAATAGATGGAAGTCTAATAAGAGATATAGATAAAAATGAAGAGTCTAAAAGCATAGTAAGCTCTGTATATAGCCTATGTGACTCAACAGGTATAACAGTAATTAATGAGTTTGTAGAAACAGAGAACCAGAAAGCTGTCTTAGATAAGATGGGAGATGGTTTATATCAAGGATATTTATTTAGTAAACCACTTAAAGCAGATGTGTGTGTAAAATATATAAAGAATAATATTTAATTTTAACAAATAAAGTTTATATAGCC
>NZ_JBOFOR010000092.1:0-36187 GCF_051659545.1 Romboutsia sp.
GACTACCTGGTTGATAGGTCGAAGGTGTAAGTGCAGTAATGTATTAAGCTTATCGATACTAATAGGTCGAGGACTTGACCAACTAAAATGATTGAAACAACACTAAATGTATGCAGTTTTCAGAGTACTAACTCTAAAAAATAAAGATTATGTGGTTATTATAGCAAAGAGGATACACCTGTTCCCATTCCGAACACAGAAGTTAAGCTCTTTAGCGCTGATGGTACTTGGAGGGCAACCTCCTGGGAGAGTAAGACGTAGCCACGTAATATTCCAAGGTAGCTCAACGGTGGAGCAACCGGCTGTTAACCGGTAGGCTGAGGGTTCGAGCCCCTCCCTTGGAGCCAATTTTAGATGGCCCATTGGTCAAGCGGTCAAGACACCGCCCTTTCACGGCGGTAACAGGGGTTCGATTCCCCTATGGGTCACCAATTAAATATGCGGGTGTAGCTCAATGGTAGAGTTCCGGCCTTCCAAGCCGGCTGTGAGGGTTCGATCCCCTTCACCCGCTCCAAAATTCCCAGGGATTATAGCTCAGCTGGGAGAGCACCTGCCTTACAAGCAGGGGGTCACAGGTTCGAGCCCTGTTAATCCCACCATTTATATTGCGGCCTGGTAGTTCAGTTGGTTAGAATGCCAGCCTGTCACGCTGGAGGTCGAGGGTTCGAGTCCCTTCCAGGTCGCCAATTAAATATGCGGCAATAGTTCAGTGGTAGAGCGCAACCTTGCCAAGGTTGAAGTCGCGAGTTCGAATCTCGTTTGCCGCTCCATATAATATGGGTGCATAGCTCAGCTGGATAGAGCAACGCCCTTCTAAGGCGTGTGTCCGGGGTTCGAATCCCTGTGCGCTCACCAATAAAAAGTTTCACTATTGTGAAACTTTTTTTTTATATTTTTATATAAATGTTCAGAGGAGTTTAAATAATTTGTATATACTAAGATTAATATAGTATAATACATAGTGTAAATGATTAAGAGCTTATCAAACAGGAGGATAAAACTGTGTTGGATATAAATTCTTTTTTAAGTGACTTTTTTGACATAATTTTTAGAATGACAATAAACGATATTATAGACATATTAATAGTAGCTTATATTTTTTATAAAATATTTATGTTTATAAAAGATACTAGAGCAGAGCAAGTTCTTAAAGGTATATTGTTTTTATTAGTGGCAACTCAATTGAGTGAAACTTTCAACTTACATACATTATATTGGATATTAGTTAATGCCCTTCAATTTGGGGTTATAGCAGCACTTATAATTTTTCAACCTGAACTTAGGGCAGGTCTTGAACATATAGGAAGAGCTAAGTTTAAGTTTTTTGGAAAAGGTAATATAAACATCTCTGAAGACACAATGAATAAAACGATAGAGGAAATAGTAGAGGCTTTATATTCTTTATCTAGACAAAAAATTGGTGCCCTTATTATTATGGAAAGAAATACTAAAATAGGTGATATAATTAATACAGGGACTAGTATAGATGGAGAAGTATCAAGGCAATTATTAATAAATATATTTATACCCAATACTCCACTACATGATGGAGCTGTAGTTATTAGAGAATCCCAACTAAAAGCAGCTGCTTGTTTTTTACCATTAACACAGAGTAAAGACTTGAGTAAGGACTTAGGAACTAGGCATAGAGCAGCAATAGGCGTAAGTGAAGTTTCTGATTGTATATCCCTAATAGTTTCTGAAGAAACAGGAGATGTCTCTATATCAAAAGCAGGTAAATTATATAGAAATATTTCAAAAGAAAGAATGTCAAATATATTACGAAGCAATCTAAAAATAACTACAGAAGAAAAAAGCTTTTTTAGAGGTGGTATATTCAGATGAGAGAAAAATTAAAAAATAATTCAAAAATAAAAATAATATCTATGTTAAGTGCTCTTGTATTATGGATGTACGTTATGGCAGTTGTGGATCCAGAGGAGACAAAGTTAATTGAAGATGTTCCTGTAATTATAACAAATAAAAGTGAATTAAAGGAAAAAGATTTAATTATTTATCCGGAAACTGAGCTAACAGCAAATATCTACATAACAGGAAAGCTTTCTATGCTTCAAAAAATAAAGAAAGATGATATAAACATAAATGGTCAGATAAATGATCCTATAGAGGGGAAAAATCAAATATACTTAAAAGCAATAACTCCACAGAGAGTGACCTATGAATTTAAGAGCTCTGTAATGATTATAAATTTGGAAAAAGTAGTTCAAGAAAAAAAGAATATAAAAGTTAAGGTAGAAGGTAAATCAAAAGATAATGTTGATAGAATTGAATTAGAAGATGAAAAAAATAGTATACTAGTAACTGGTCCAAGAAGTTTAGTAGATGAAGTAAATGAAGTTATGGCTAATTTGGATACAGGAAATCAAGCTGATGATTTTGAAAGTGATTTATATTTAAAACCAGTAGATGAAAAAGGAAACAAAGTAAATGGAGTAGAATTGGAAATAAATTCAATAAAAGCCAAAGTTACTCTATTAAAGGAAAAGGCTGTTCCTATAAAATTACAATTCACTGGTGAAAGTGATTTAGAAAATAATATAAAAGATTATAAACTAAGTCAAGAATATGTAGATATAAAAGGTAAAAAAGAGATAATAGACAAAATTGGATATATAAGCACTCAACCTGTTGATTTATCAAACCTTGGAGATACAAATTCAAAAGAAATAAGCTTAAACCTTCCAGAAGGAGTAAAATGCGAGATTAAGTATATAACTGTAAATATAAATAAAATAAGTAAAATGACAAATGAATTTACTTATGATTCTCAAGAAATTCAAATAAGAAATAGTGAAGAAAATTTTGATACATCAAAATTGAATATTCCGCAGAGTGTTAAAGTGGAAATAGAGTATAATAACAGTATAGGTACTGTATCAAAACAAGATATAGTGTTATACATAGATTTATCACAAGAAGTAGGTTCAGAGGGCAAATATGAAATAAAATATGAGTCTAAATATACTTTAGATAAAGTAACTATAACACCTGATAAAACAGATTAAGAAATAAAAATTGATTCACTTGAGTTATATATTAGTGCTACTTTTAGTAGTCATGAACTCTTGTGTTGATTAAAAAATAAGATGCATTAAATTCTAAATTAATTAAAGAAAGTTTAATCAGTTTAGTTATTGTTGCATCTTATTTTTTTTTGATATATTATAAAAATGAACAAAAGGAATAAGCAGTTTATAAAAATTTACAAAAATTTCAAATATAGACTAGGAAAACGTTAATAAAAGCTATATAATCTAATTGAGATATAAAATTAAAATTACGTATTAAAAGTCTATAAATCATGCAATTTATATTATTAACTTTTTATATATTCAAAATAGGGGGATTAATAGATGAAGAGTTTTGAACAAGTAATAAAATTTGCAAAAGAAAGAGGACCTAAGACAATATCAGTAGCTTGTTGTCAAGATAAGGAAGTATTAATGGCTGTTGAGGCAGCAAGGCAAGAGAGAATAGCAAATGCTATTTTAGTGGGGGATATAGAGAAGACAAGAGAAATAGCAGATAGTATTAATGTAGACATAAATAATTATCAATTAATAGATATTAAAGACTTATCAGAAGCATCTCATAAAGCGGTTGAATTAGTTTCCAAGGGAAAAGCAGATATGGTAATGAAAGGACTAGTAGATACATCAATAATCTTAAAGTCAGTTCTGGATAAAGAAATAGGATTAAGAACTGGAAATGTACTAAGTCATGTAGCCGTATTTGATATAGAAGGATATGATAGACTTTTCTTTATAACTGATGCAGCTATGAATTTATCACCAGACGTAAATATCAAAAAACAAATCATAGAAAATGCATGTGAAGTAGCACATTCATTAGATATAGAAGAGCCTAAAGTAGCAGTAATATGTGCTAAAGAAAAAGTAAATCCAAAAATGCAGGATACTGTAGATGCAAAAGAACTAGAGCAAATGTGGGAAAGAGGAGAAATAAAAGGCTGTATAGTAGGAGGACCTTTTGCTTTAGATAATGCTGTATCAGTAGAAGCAGCATTACACAAGGGGATTGAGCATCAAGTTGCTGGAAAAGCAGATATATTATTAGCACCAGATATAGAAGCAGGAAATATACTTTATAAATCTTTAGTATTTTTTGCGAAGTCTAAAAATGCAGGAGTAATAGTAGGAGCTAAGGCGCCTATAATATTAACTTCGAGAGCAGACAATGAAGAGACTAAATTAAATTCCATAGCATTAGGTGTACTAATGGCAGCTAAAGCTTAGTATATAGGGGGGATAATGATGGAGAATGTATTCAAAATACTAGCAATCAATCCAGGTTCAACATCAACTAAAATTGCAGTATTTAATAATGAAGAATTAGTATTTGAAAAAACACTAAGACATTCATCGGAAGAAATAGGCCAATACAAAAACACATCAGATCAATTTGAATTCAGAAAAAAAGTAATAGAAGATTCATTAGTAGAAGGTGGTATTAAAGTAGAAGAACTTAATGCTGTAGTAGGCAGAGGTGGTTTACTTAGACCTATACTAGGTGGAACTTATGTAGTAAACGAAGATATGATAGAAGACCTAAAAGTAGGTGTACTAGGAGAACATGCTTCTAACCTAGGAGGTATTATAGCAAAAGAAATAGGAAATCAAGTTAATGCTCCATCATACATAGTAGATCCAGTTGTAGTAGATGAAATGAATGATTTAGCTAGAATATCAGGAATACCAGAAATATCTAGAAAAAGTATCTTCCATGCTTTGAATCAAAAAGCTATAGCTAGAAAAGCAGCAGGGGAGTTAGGAAAATCTTATGAAGAGTGCAATTTTATAGTAGCTCATATGGGTGGAGGAATCTCTGTTGGAGCTCATGAAAAAGGAAGAGTAGTAGATGTTGCTAATGCTTTAGATGGAGAAGGTCCATTTTCACCAGAGAGAAGTGGAGGACTGCCAGTAGGGGACTTAGTAAAAATGTGCTTTAGTGGTAAGTATACTCAAGATGATATCAAAAAGAGAATAAAAGGTAATGGTGGAATTGTAGCATATTTAGATACTAACGACGTGAGAGAAGTAGAAGCAAAAGTTATTGATGGAGATGAAAAAGCTAAATTAATACACGAAGCTATGGCTTACCAAGTTAGTAAAGAAATAGGTTCATGTTCAGCAGTACTTAAAGGAAATGTAGATGCTATTTTATTAACTGGAGGAATTGCATATTCGAACTTAATCACAAGTACTATACAAGAAAGAGTTAAGTATATAGCTGATGTTAAAGTTTATCCAGGGGAAGATGAAATGATAGCTTTAGCTCAGGGAGCTCTTAGGGTTTTAAATAAACAAGAAGAACCTAAAATATATTCAAAGAAAGCTTAAATAGGTGAAACATATGATAACTGATGACAAAAGAGTAAGAATCATAATAGGGCACTATGGAAGTGGAAAAAGCGAGTTTTCAATGAACTATGTTACTAAATTAAGAAGTTTAGTAAGTAATAAAATAGCACTAGCTGACTTAGATGTAGTTAATGTTTATTTTAGAACTAGAGAAAAAAAAGAATTATTAAATTCTTTAGATATACTTGCTATAGATAGCTCTATTAATGCACCAACTTTAGATTTACCAGCTGTATCAGCTCAAGTTGTAACACCAATGAATGATAAATCTTATGACTATGTTATAGACGTAGGAGGAGACAATGTAGGCGCTAGAGTTATAGGTAGATTTAGTCACTTAATAGAAGATAGTGATTATGATATGTTTTGCGTAGTAAATGCAAATAGGGAGCAAACTCAAACTGTACACCAAGTAATTGATCATATAAAAGCAATAGAAAAATCATCTAACTTAAAAGTAACAGGAATAATAAACAATACCCACTTTATAAGATCTACAACAGTAGAGGATATATTAAGAGGATATGAATTATCATTAGAAGTATCAAAGCAATGTAATATACCTATAAAATATACGACTTGCTTAGATTCACTAATTGATGAGTTACCAAAAGATTTAGAAGGAGAGATTTTTCCAATTAAACTTTATATGAGAGAAGATTGGATGTAGTTTGAGCTCAAATATATAGCAATTTAAAGGAGGATTAGGGTAATGGCTAAAGGAAATGTATCTTTTAATCAAGACCGCTGCAAAGGATGTGGATTATGTGTTCAAGCATGTCCATTAAAAATTGTAGTGTTAGACAGTGGTAAAATCAACAAAAAGGGATATAATCCAGCAGATGTTGTTGAAATGGATAAATGTATAGGGTGTGCAAATTGCGCGACTATGTGTCCAGATGAGGTTATAACAGTAGAAAGATTTTAATTGAAAAATAAGGGGGAATTTTAATGGCTAAGATACTTATGAAAGGTAACGAAGCATTTGGAAAAGCTGCTATAGAAGCAGGTTGCAAATACTTCTTTGGTTACCCTATAACTCCACAAAATGAAGTGCCAGAATATATGTCAAGAGAGTTACCTAAAATTGGGGGAGTGTTTGTACAAGCAGAATCAGAGGTAGCTGCAATTAATATGGTTTATGGAGCAGCAGGAGCAGGTGCAAGAGTTATGACATCTTCATCTTCACCAGGGATTGCATTAAAGCAAGAAGGAATAACTTATGCAGCAGGAGCTGAGCTTCCATGCGTTGTAATAAACGTAACAAGAGGTGGCCCAGGTCTTGGAACAATACAATCATCTCAAGCTGACTACTTTATGTCAACAAGAGGTGGTGGGAACGGAGATTATAGAACTCCTGTATATGCACCAGCAACAGTTCAAGAAGCTGTTGATATGATAATAGAAGCATTCGATGTTGCTGATTTTTATAGAACACCAGTTATGGTAGTTGCAGATGGAATGATAGGTCAAATGATGGAACCTGTAGAATTTAAGGAACCTAAAAAGAGAGACTTACAACCTAAAGATTGGGCAACAACTGGAACTAAAGGTCAAAGAAAACCAAATATAATAAATTCATTATATCTAGAGTCTGAATTACTAGAAGAGCATTGTATAAAATTAGATAAAAAGTTTAAAGAAATAGAAGAAAAAGAAGTTCAATGTGAAATGTACAAAACAGAAGATGCTGAAATAGTATTTGTGGCATATGGAACAACATCAAGAATAGTAAAAAGTACAATAGATATATTAAGAGATAAAGGAATGAAAGCAGGTCTTATAAGACCTAAAACATTATGGCCATTCCCATTCAAAGCTTTTGAAGAAATACCTAATGCTAAAAACATATTAACTGTAGAAATGAGTATGGGACAAATGGTAGAAGATGTTCAATTAGCAGTATCAGGAAAATTACCAGTTCATTTTTATGGAAGAGCAGGTGGTATGGTACCATCTCCAACAGAAATAGCTAATGAAGCTATTAAAATAATGGATTCTGCACAAGAATCAGAATTAGCTATGGGAGGTGTTAGATAATGGCTGTTGTATTTAAAAAAACAGAAGGATTAACAGAAGTTCAAACTCACTATTGTCCAGGATGTACTCATGGTATAATTCATAGATTAGTAGGAGAAGTTTTAGAAGAATTAGATGTATTAGGTGATACTATAGGTGTTGCTCCAGTTGGATGTTCAGTATTAGCATACAAATACTTCAATTGTGATGTTCAAGAAGCTTCTCATGGTAGAGCGCCAGCTGCAGCTACTGGAATAAAAAGAGTTCACCCTGATAAGACAGTATTTACTTACCAAGGGGATGGAGACTTAGCTTCAATAGGAACTGCAGAAATAGTTCATGCAGCTGCTAGAGGAGAAAAGTTCACTACTATATTTGTAAACAATGCTATATATGGAATGACAGGTGGTCAAATGGCACCAACAACTTTAGTTGGTCAAAAGGCTACTACAGCACCAAGAGGAAGAGAAATTGAAACACAAGGTTTCCCAATAAGAATGAGTGAAATGTTATCTACATTACCTGGAGCAGTGTTTGTAGAAAGAGTTTCAGTAGATACACCAGCTAATGTAAGAAAAGCTAAAAAGGCTATAAAGAAAGCTTTCGAGGTTCAACATGCTGGATTAGGGTTCGGTATAGTTGAAGTATTATCAACTTGTCCAACAAACTGGGGATTAGCTCCAAATGATTCTCTACAATGGTTAAGAGATAATATGATACCGTACTATCCATTAGGAAATATAAAAGATATTGAACTAAATCAGGAGGTGAAGTAATATGTCTACAGATAGAATAATATGTGCTGGTTTTGGTGGTCAGGGTGTTATGTCTATGGGGCAGTTACTTACTTATGCAGGTATGTTAGAAGGTAAAGAAGTTTCATGGTTACCTTCTTATGGACCAGAAATGCGTGGAGGTACAGCTAACTGTGCAGTAACAGTATCTGATAAGCCGGTTGGTTCACCAGTTATAGCAGGAGATGCAACTTGTGCTATAGTTATGAACTTACCATCACTTGATAAATTTGAAAGTGAAGTTACTCCAGGTGGAAAGATATTAGTAAATAGCTCATTAATAGAAAGAAAAGTTGAAAGAAATGATGTTGATGTTTACTATGTTCCAGCAAATGATATAGCTTTAGAATTAGGAAACCCAAAGGTTGCTAATATGATAATGCTAGGAGCATATTTAAAAGCAAATCCAACAGTAGAAATAGATTCAGTATTAGAAGCTTTCAAGAAAGTTTTTGGACCGAGTAAAGAAAAGTTTGTACCATTAAATAAAGAAGCATTACAAAAGGGTGCAGATGTAATAAAATAAAAATAAAAATTATAAAAAAAGGACAATAGAAAGAATTCTATTGTCCTTTTTCTTTATATGTATTAAAATGTCTTTATGGGTTAAACTAACAATTAAAAACGTTTACTAATAAATATAAATATATTATAAAATAGATATGCTTTTCTTTATGAAAGGAGATTTTTAATGAGAAAATATTTTGGAACTGACGGAGTAAGAGGTATAGCTAATACAGAACTTACTTGCGATTTAGCATATAAATTAGGAAGAGCTGGAGGGTATGTTCTAGCTCAAGATAAAGGAAGAGTTAAAGTTGTAGTAGGTAAAGATACTAGAATATCTGGAGATATGTTAGAAGCAGCTTTAACAGCAGGACTTATGTCTGTAGGATGTGACGTAATAACAGTAGGGGTTGTTCCAACACCAGCAGTTGCATACTTAACAAAAAAATACAATGCTGATTGTGGAGTTGTAATATCTGCATCACACAATCCTGTTGAATACAATGGAATTAAGTTCTTTAACAAAGATGGATACAAATTAGATGATGAAGTTGAGTTAAAGATAGAACAATATATAGATAATATAGAAAAAGTAGAGTATCATCCAGTTGGAGAAAATGTAGGTAAAAGAGTACACATGCACGATGCACAAAAAGAATATGTAGAATACTTAAAATCTATAATAAATGTAGATTTTAAAGGTTTAAAAGTAGTCCTAGATTGTGCAAATGGAGCCGCATATCAAGTTGCACCAAAAGTTTTTGAACAACTTGGTGCAAGTGTAATAACTATAAATAGTGAACCAGATGGCAATAATATAAATGATAAGTGTGGATCTACACATCCTCAAAAACTTAAAGATTCTGTTCTGGCGCACAAAGCAGATTTAGGTCTTGCATACGATGGAGATGCAGATAGACTTATTGCTGTAGATGAAAATGGAAACATTGTAGACGGTGACCATATAATGATATTAAGTGCTATATATTTAAATAAAAAGAAAAAATTAGCACAAGATACATTAGTAGTTACAGTAATGAGTAACATAGGCCTTACTATAGCGGCAAAAGAGCATGGAATAAAGCTTGCAACAACAGCTGTAGGAGATAGATATGTATTAGAAGAAATGAAGAAAAGTGGATATAATCTTGGTGGAGAACAATCAGGGCATATGATATTCTTAGATTATAATACAACAGGAGATGGTGTTTTAAGCTCACTAGTATTAGCTCAAATAGTATTAGAAGAAAGCAAAACATTATCAGAGCTTGCAGCAGTAATGACACAATACCCACAAGTATTAGTTAATGCAAGAATCAAAAATGAAAATAAGAATACTTATATGGAATATCCAGAAATTAAAGATGAAATAGAAAGAATAGAAGCTTTATTAGATGGTTGTGGAAGAGTATTAATAAGACCATCAGGAACAGAGCCTTTAGTAAGAGTTATGTTAGAGGGTAAAGAGGAAGGTCAAATAAAAGAATTAGCTACAAATTTAGCGAATCTTATACAAGCAAAACTATCGTAAATTAAAAGTGAATACTAGAAACTAATAAGGTATATCCTAAAACTGAAAAAGTAATAGGAGTGCAATACTAAGATGATTCTTAGTATTCACTTTCTAAGCGCCAGAACTTAGTAACATAAATCTTTACAACAACATTTATACTGAGTTGACGAGGTCAGAGTTTATCGAATTATCGGCGGGTGCTCTGCGGTGTATTTTACCATCGTTAGAACTTCCTTAAATCATAGAAGTAATTCTGTGGACAAAGGGAAGTTTAAGTAAATAAATGACCTGACTCTAAAAATATATAAATTAATAATATTTTTAGGAGGAACAAATTATGTGTGGAATAGTTGGATATTTAGGACACAGACAAGCAACAGAAGTATTAATAGAAGGATTATCTAAGTTAGAGTACAGAGGGTATGACTCTGCAGGTGTTGCAATTAATACTGGAGAAAACTTAGAAATAAGAAAGTTCAAAGGAAGATTAGCAGTACTAGCAGAAGACTTAGAAAAAAATCCTATAAATGGTCAACTTGGAATAGGACATACAAGATGGGCGACTCATGGAGAGCCATCTGATGTAAACTCTCATCCTCATTTCAATATGGATAGAACAATAGCAGTTGTTCATAATGGTATAATAGAAAACTACATGGAACTAAAAGAAGAATTACAAGCTGAAGGTGTAGTATTTTTATCTCAAACAGATACAGAAGTAGTTGCACACTTAGTAGATAAATACTATGAAGGAAACTTACTAGATGCTGTTTATAAAGCTACTGAAAAGTTAAGAGGAGCTTATGCATTAGGAGTGGTTTGTAAGGATAATAACAGTGAATTAGTGGCTGTAAGAAAAGATAGTCCATTAGTAGTAGGCCTTGGAGAAGGTGAAAATTTCATAGCTTCAGATATACCAGCAGTATTAAAATATACTAGAAAAGTATATTTTTTAGAAAATGGTGAATTTGTTCATATGGTTAAAGATAAAGTAACTGTATTAAATGAAAATAAAGAAGTAGTACAAAAAGAGTTAAATGAAATAACTTGGGATGTAGAAGCAGCTTCTAAAGGTGGATATGACCACTTCATGTTAAAAGAAATATATGAACAACCAAATGGAGTTAAGCAAACTCTAGTAAGAAGATTAAATGATAATGGAGAAATCCAATTAGATGACATAAAAATGACTAAGGAAGACTTAGATAAAATAAATAAAGTGTATATAGTTGCATGCGGAACAGCATATCATGCAGGACTTGTAGGTAGATTTGCTATAGAAAAATTTGCTAAAATACCAGTAATAACTGATATAGCATCAGAATTTAGATATAAGGATCCGTTTGTAGATGAAAATACTTTACTAATATTAGTAAGCCAATCAGGAGAAACTGCAGATACTTTAGCATCTTTAAGATATGCTAAGGATAGAGGAGCTAGAATATTATCAGTAACTAATGTAGTAGGATCTTCTATAGCTAGAGAATCACATGATGTATTTTACACTTGGGCAGGGCCTGAAATATCAGTTGCATCAACAAAGGCATATACGACACAATTAGTATCATTCTACATGATAGCATTAGATTTTGCTGTAAAGAAAGGTACTATAACTAAAGAATTCTATTTTGAAATGATAGAAAAATTAAAAGAAATGCCTGATAAAGTTGAAGAAGTATTAAAACAAGAAGACTACATTAAAGAAGATGTTGCAAAAACTTTAAAAGATACAACTAGTGCATTCTATCTAGGAAGAGGGTTAGATTACAACTTAGCTATGGAAGGCGCATTAAAGATAAAAGAAATATCTTATATACATGCAGAAGCATTTGCAGCAGGAGAATTGAAGCATGGTACAATAGCTTTAATAGAAAAAGGTACTCCTGTAATAGCTATAGCAACTCAAGGAGAATTATTTGAAAAAATGGTATCTAACATGGAAGAAGTTAGAGCTAGAGGAGCATACGTAATAGCTATAGCACAAGAAAAAAATAAAGAAGTTGAAAAATCTGCGAATAAGGTAATATATATACCAAATGTAGACGATATGTTATCAAGTATATTAACAGTATTACCTCTTCAATTATTATCATATTATGTTGCAGTACAAAGAGGTTGTGATGTAGATAAGCCAAGAAACTTAGCTAAATCAGTAACTGTTGAATAAATAAAAAATAAATCCTAAAAGTACTTGTTAAGTACTAAAAAAGTATATCAATATAAAGATAAGAGAAGTCATACTGACTTCTCTTATTTTACTTTAATTAATTCATAAGTTTCATTAAGTATATCATCCTTAAAGTTGTCAATAATTTAAATTATAAATGATAATTTAAAGGGGGATTTTTTTATGAAAATAATTAAGTTAATAATAAGCTTTTTAGCTTTAATGATATGTGGATTTATGATATCATATGCAGATATGAAATTTAACAATGAATATGGTAAACTTTTAGAAACTTTTAATGACACACAAGCTTCATTTAAATTTTACAATATAAAAGCAAATGGAGAGATAAACTACAATGTATCTAAGGATGACATGGTAGATATATGCATAGATATAATCAATGATCTTGGAGTTGAAGAAAGCAACATAAAATGGGATGAAAAATGGAACAATAATCAAAAACAAATATTCGCCCAGATCAGACATGATGAAGAAAATATTTCCATAATTGGAATTAAAAAAAACAACGGAGAATCTTATATAATGGTTGACATATTAGAAAATAAGTTATATAAAGATATAGTGGATATTTATACAATTATTAGAAACAGTTTAAATAAACACGCGGACAACGTATATATAAATACTTGTATTTGTGGGGAATATACGAAAAAGTTACAAAATGATAAATATGATGATATTTTACAAAAAATATTATATAATATGAGTGCTAAAGAAATAGATAGAGTGGAAGAAGATAACTTTATATCTATAACAGCGTATAGCAACATTCTGAAAGAAAACAACTTAGGATACTTAGGAGATAAGATAAATTTAAATATAGGTATGAGGTATAGCGAAAATGATGATAAAACACTCATATATATAGCTACACCAATTATAAAATTAGATTATTAATAATGAGGAGAGAACGATTAAATGCCAAAGATATTAGTTAAGAAAAGTAATCCCCTTAAAGGGACTGTTAAGATAGATGGAGCGAAGAATTCAGTTTTACCAATAATAGCGGCAACATTATTAGCAAATGGAAAGTCTACATTAAGAGGAGTTCCAAATTTAAGAGATGTTCATGTTATATCAGATTTATTAAGACACTTAGGTGCAGAAGTAGAATACGAGGGTACTACATTAACTGTAGATGCTAGCAATATAACTACATGTGAAGCGCCTTATGAACTTGTAAGAAAGATGAGAGCGTCATTCTTAGTTATGGGACCTTTACTAGCTAGATTTAACCACACAAAAATATCTATGCCAGGAGGATGTGCTATAGGTACTAGACCTATAGATTTACACTTAAAAGGATTTAAGTATTTAGGTGCAAAAGTTGAAATGGATCACGGATTTGTAGAAGCAACAACTAAAAAGTTAACTGGAGCTAAATTATACTTAGATTTCCCATCAGTTGGAGCTACTGAAAATATAATGATGGCAGCGGCACTTGCAGAAGGAACAACTATAATAGAAAACGCAGCTCAAGAACCAGAAATAGTAGATTTAGCTAACTTCCTAAATGAAATGGGAGCGAACGTAAAAGGTGCGGGAACAAATACTATAAAAATAAATGGTGTTAAAGAATTAAAAGGTGCAGAGCATAATGTAATACCTGATAGAGTAGAAGCAGCAACTTATATGGTAGCAGCGGCTATGACTAAAGGTGATATAACTATAGAGAATGTATTAATGGAGCATTTAAAGCCTGTTGTAGCTAAGTTAAAAGAAGCAGGTTGTGAAATAATAGAGATGGATAACTCAGTTAGAGTAATAGGACCAGAAGTACTAAAGCCGATAGATATAAAGACATTACCTCATCCAGGATTCCCTACAGATGTTCAAGCTCAGTTTATGGCAATGTTAACTGTATGTAATGGAACTGGTGTAGTTACAGAAACTGTATTTGAAAACCGATTTATGCACGTTGCTGAGTTTAATAGAATGGGAGCTAACATAAAGATAGAAGGAAAAAGTGCTATTGTAAATGGTGTTGATAAATTACACGGAGCAAAAGTCAATGCTACAGATTTAAGAGCGGGAGCAGCACTTATATTATGTGGTCTATTAGCAGAAGGTGAAACTCAAATAGGTGAGATATATCATATACAAAGAGGTTATGTAGATATAGATAAGAAAATAACTGCATTAGGCGGAAATATTAAAATAATAGAAGACTAAAAATAAATAGTAGTAATAACAAAATAGGGCTGTTCATATACTTTAAGGACAAGAATCAAACCAAGGAGGAAAAGTATATGAACAGCCCATTTGCAGTTTTAGCAAGTATAGTATTAGGTGCTGCAGCTATTCCTATAATGATAAGTGTAGTATCTTATAAAGGGATAGACATACCGAATAAAATACAAACAAATATTACTCATAATATAAAGGATAATGTAAAAAAAGAAATAAATTATGATACGGTAGATAAAAAAGACCCTGTTATTAAGGTGTATAATACTAAATTGCAAAAAATTCAAAGTATAAGTATCGAAGATTATTTATGTGGTGTAGTAGCAGGTGAAATGCCTTCTGATTTTGAAATCGAAGCTCTTAAAGCGCAAGCGGTGGCTGCGAGAACTTTTGTAATTTATAGAGAGGAACAACCAGCCTCAAGTAAAGATAAAGGTGCAGCAGTTTGTACAGATTACAAACATTGTCAGGAATATAAAAGTTATGAGGAATTGAAAAAGATTAAAGGCGAGGAATGGATGAAAACATTTTATCCTAAAGTTAAACAAGCTGTAAGTGAAACTAAAGGTCAAATAATAACTTATAATGATAAGCCCATACTTACATTATATTTTTCAACATCAGCTGGAAAAACGGAAAACAGTGAAGAAGTATTCTCAGCTAATTATCCATATTTAAAATCTGTAGATAGCCCTTATGATAAAAACTATTCACCTAGATATACTTCAAACTTAATAATCTCAAATAAAGATTTTACTAATATTCTCAAGAAGAACTATAGTGATATACAAATAACTGAATCGAATTTAAGTTCTCAAATTAAAATACTTAAAAGAAGTGAAGGCGGATCTGTTGAGGATATAAAGTTAGGAAATAAACAAATAGCAGGTACTAATGTTAGAAGCTTATTGAAATTAAATTCGGCTAATTTTGAAATTAAATTTAATGATAATTATTTAGAATTCATAGTAAAAGGATATGGTCACGGAGTAGGCATGAGTCAATGGGGTGCACAAGGAATGGCTATTGATGGAAATAAATACTACGAAATACTAGAACATTATTATACAGGAACAAAAATAAAAGATACATATTAACAAATTAATAACACATACAAATTAAGCAAATATTAACGTTTTTTTAATTACTATAATTTACATGAAAAAAATGTATGAATTGTATAAAAATAGAAATTAAAGACAACAATACAGATACACAAAGATATTTTGGAGGTGCTGTATGAAAAAAAAGCTATTAGAAAAGGATAGTTTTTATTTAGCTTTATTTGTATGTGTTTGTTTTGTTGCAGTAGGAGGAGTTTGGTTTACAAAAAACAATGTTGATGAATTGGCTTCTAACAATGGATTTGTAACTGATGCTAATAAAAATAATGAAGATGAACTTCATTTAATAAAAAAAGACAAAAATGATGCTCTCCCAACGGCTACAGATTCTAAGGAAAATTTAAAGCAAGCTAAAGAAAAGCAAAAGGATGAATCTAAACTAGATTTCTTAGGGAATCAAGTAATAAGAGAATACTCTGAAAAACAACCTAGTTATTCTAAAACTTTAGATGTATGGGAAATACATAAAGGATTAGATGTAAGTTCTAATAAAGGGCAAGAAGTAAAGTCTTTATTAAGTGGAACAGTTGCAGATGTATTTAAAGATGATCAATATGGTATGTCAGTTAAAGTTAAAAGCGAAAATGGCATTACAGTTGTTTATTCAAATTTAGATTCAAAAATTAAAGTTAAAAAAGAACAAGCGATAAAACAAGGTGAATGTTTAGGTACGGTAGGAGATACAACTACAGTCGAAAGTGAAGATGGAAATCATGTACATGTTCAAGCATACAAAAATGATAAATCCATAGATCCTATGACTTTAATTAAGTAAAAAATATAACAGACTTAATCAAATATGATTAAGTCTGTTATATTTTTTATTTATCTTACATATATATCATTAAGGTTAGTATGTAGGGGGGGGAAGTTTTGAGATCGCATATAGAAGAGAGAGCAATAGTTGTAGCAAAATATATACTAGAAAAAAATACTACAGTGCGACAAACAGCTAAAACATTTGGTGTGAGTAAGAGTACTATACACAAGGATGTAACAGAACGATTAGAGGAAATAAACCCGGCTCTTGCAAAAGAGGTAAAAACGGTTTTAGAAAAAAATAAATCTGAGAGACATATAAGAGGCGGCATGGCTACAAAAATGAAATATGAAAAGGATATAAAAAAAGATGTAGGTTAAAACCTACATCTTTTTCTTGACTAAAAGAACGTTTTTGTATATTTTGTATAATAGGAGTGTTTGTAAAAATAACGAATAGTTTAAATATAAGTAGAAAATATAATAAAAAGGAGTTGGAAAATAAATGACTAGAGCTGATATAGGCATAGACTTAGGTACGGCTAATGTACTTGTATATGTTAGTGGGAAGGGAATTGTTTTAGAAGAACCATCTGTTGTAGCAATAGAAAAAAGAACGAATTCTGTTTTGGCAGTGGGAGAAGATGCTAGAAAAATGATAGGGAGAACTCCTGGAAATATAGTAGCTATAAGACCATTAAGGGATGGTGTTATTTCTGATTATGATGTAACTGAGAAAATGCTAAAGTATTTTATAGATAAGGTTGTAGACAAAAAAGGTTTTGGAAGATTCTTTATGCCTAGAATAATGGTATGTGTACCAACTGGAGTAACAGAAGTTGAAAAGAGAGCTGTAGAAGAAGCTACAAGACAAGCAGGTGCAAGAGAAGTATATATTATAGAAGAGCCGATTGCCGCTGCTATAGGAGCAGGAGTAGATATATCACAGCCAAATGGAAATATGGTTATAGACATTGGCGGAGGTACAGCTGATATAGCTGTTATATCATTAGGTGGAGCTGTTGTTAGCGAATCTATAAAAATAGGCGGAGATAGATTTGATGAATCTATAGTAAGATATATAAGAAAGCAACATAATCTTCTTATCGGTGAAAGAAGTGCAGAAAAAATGAAAATAGAGATAGGAACGGCATTTAAAAGAGAAGAAGACAAATTTATGAAAATAAGCGGAAGAAACTTAGTTACAGGATTACCACAAACTATAACTATAAGCTCCTCAGAGATGTTAGAAGCTCTTGATGAGTGTGCAGAACAAATAGTATTAACTACACTTTCTGTATTGGAAAAAACGCCTCCTGAATTAGCAGCAGATATAAGTGAAGCAGGAATAATAATGACTGGCGGAGGCGCATTATTATATGGATTAGATAAAAGAATAGAAAAAAGAACAGGAATAAAAGTTATAGTAGCCAATGAGCCTCTATCTTGCGTAGCAAAAGGGACAGGTAGTGCATTAAGTTCTTTAGATTTGTTAGAAACAGGTGGTACCTTTAAAAGAAAAAAATAGGAGGTACGAAATGCTAAATATAGACCAAATAAAAGAATTAATACCACATAGATATCCATTTCTATTAGTGGACAAGGTTATAGAGTTAGAAATAGGAAAAAGAGCTGTAGGAATAAAGAATGTAACTGCAAATGAACCATTTTTCCAAGGACATTTTCCTGAATATCCTATAATGCCAGGGGTGCTAATTATTGAATCAATGGCTCAAGTAGGAGCTGTTGCAATGATGTCTATGGAAGAGAATAAAGGTAAATTAGGTGTATTCGCAGGTATTGATAAAGTAAGATTTAAAAAAGAAGTAAGACCTGGAGATACTCTAAAAATAGAAGTTGAAATGTTGTCAGTAAGACGAAATATTGGAAAAGCTACAGGTAAAGCATACGTAGAAGAAGAACTTGTATGTAGTGGTGAATTAATGTTTGCACTTGTGCAAAAATAAATAAAAAGTCCTTTTAGGACTTTTTATTTATTTAACTAGATAATAAAATTGATAGAGATATAATTTCTGCCAATTCTAAAATAAAGCTTAACCGTACATTATTAAATGAAAAACGATTATTTTCATCTATCTTATCCACAATTCCAACAATAGAATAGTTTCCTATTTGAGGAAGTTTTTTTCCAACACCTTTACCTGGAAGAATAGGTCCTTCTCTTATTTGTATGTTGCCAATGCTGCTTTTTGAACCCAAACATGCGTCTATAGCCAAGAAATTACCTTTAGGATGAGTATTTTTTATCAGATCAATAGATTCGTATATATTTAAAGCATGAATAGGATCATTTAATGTACCATAAACAGGGTATTTAAAATCACTATTCTTTAGCATAGTTCCTATTAAAGGACCAAGAGCGTCTCCTATAGCTCTATCTGTTCCTATACAGACTACAACTGTATTTTCATCTATTATATCCTTTAGTATAGAACTTAAAATTTGAACAACATTATCTTTTTTATAATTTACCTTGGCTAAATACATAGGACCCCCCCTTTCAAAATAAATATATGAAAGATTTAAAAAAATTACTACCTTAAAGTATATAAGTATAATATGAAAAAAATTACAAATAGGATACTAGATAGTTATATATTATTTAAAATAAAATAAAGTTATTTTATTGACATAATAAAAAAAAAATAGTAACATATAAGTTAGGAAAACGAAAAACTTAAGAATTTCTTGATTGCCTTATCAAGAGTGGCGGAGGGATAGGCCCTGTGAAGCCCGGCAACCACCCATTATGGGAAGTGGTGCTAAATCCTACAAAATCATAAGATTTTGATAGATGAGGTTAGTAAATTAATAACTTATTAGTATACTAATTAACCTCTTCTGGTCTAGAAGAGGTTTTTTTAATAAATAAAACTATAATTTGTAATTTCTAACCGTTAAACTTTAGGCAATGAATGTAACTTGAAGTACCAAAGAGCATTCTTGTGAAAAGAGTAGAGAAAATTTTCAACTAAAATTAATGATAAAAATTAAGGAGGAAATAAAATGGCTAGACATTTATTTACGTCAGAATCAGTTACAGAGGGGCATCCAGATAAAATCTGTGATCAAATATCAGATGCAATATTAGATGCATTATTAGAAAAAGATCCTTTATCAAGAGTAGCATGTGAAACAACTGTTACTACAGGGTTAGTACTTGTAGCAGGAGAAATAAGTACTAATACTTATGTAGATATACCAAAATTAGTAAGAAAAACTGTAAAAGATATAGGTTATGATAGAGCAAAATATGGATTTGATAGTGAAACATGTGCAGTAATAACTTCTATAGATGAGCAATCAGGGGATATAGCTATGGGAGTTGATGAAGCTTTAGAAAATAGAGCTGGAGAGCAAACTGAAGATGAGATAGAAAAAGTAGGAGCGGGTGACCAAGGTATAATGTTTGGATTTGCTTGTAACGAAACAGAAGAATTAATGCCTTTACCAATATCTTTAGCACACAAATTAGCTAGAAGACTAACTGAGGTTAGAAAAAATGAGACCTTAGATTACTTAAGACCAGACGGAAAAACTCAAGTAACAGTTGAATATGATGGAAATAAAATTGTTAGAGTTCATACAATACTTATATCAACTCAACATGGAGAAGAAGTTGATAATGAAACAATAAGAAAAGATATAATAGAACATGTAATAAAAGCTGTGATACCAGCAGAGTTATTAGATGAAGAAACTATAATATATATAAATCCAACAGGAAGATTCGTTATAGGAGGACCTCAAGGAGATACAGGTCTTACAGGAAGAAAAATAATAATAGATACTTATGGTGGATACTCTAGACACGGTGGAGGAGCATTCTCAGGTAAAGACCCTACAAAGGTTGATAGATCAGCAGCATATGCTGCAAGATACGTAGCTAAGAATATAGTTGCAGCAGGACTTGCAGATAAGTGTGAAATAGAATTAGCATATGCTATAGGTGTAGCTAAGCCTTTATCTATATTTGTAGATACTTTTGGTACAGGAAAAGTTTCAGAAGAAGTATTAGTTCAATTAATAAACAAATACTTTGATTTAAGACCGGGTGCAATAATAAGAGACCTAGACTTAAGAAGACCTATATATAAACAAGTAGCAGCTTATGGTCACTTAGGTAGAACAGATATAGATTTACCATGGGAAAAAACTGACAAAGCTCAATTACTAAGAAAAGAAGCTTTAGAGCAATAATAAATAAAATCACCTCTTGAAGTAAGTTTACTTTGGGGGGTGATTTTATTTATTATAAAAGGTATAATAATTACAACTTAAGTACAGGATAGAAATATTATTTGTTTTAGGAGAAAAAGTATGGAAAGAATAGAAGGAATGATAAGTGATATAGTATTTAAAAATGAAGATAATGGATATACGATAGCTCACTTAGTAAATTCGGACAATGAAGTTGTAATAGTTGGGTGTATACCTACACTAACGGTTGGTGAAAGTATAGAAGTAGAGGGTAAGTGGGTAAACCATAAAACTTATGGGACGCAGTTTGAAGTAAATAAGTTTATGCCTGTGACTCCAAGTTCACTAGAGGGTATATATGTGTATTTATCGTCTGGAATGATTCACGGTATTGGAGAAAAAATGGCTAAAAGAATAGTTGATAAATTTGGGGTAAATACACTAGAAGTAATACAAAATGCTCCAGAAAGATTAACGGAAGTAGAAGGTATAGGAAGTAAAAAAATAGATCAAATAACTAAAAGCTATGAGGAAAATAGAGAACTTAGAAATATAATAATGGAGTTATCACCTTATGGTATAACGCCTAATTATTGTATGAAGATATATAAAAAATATAAAAATAAAGCAATAGAAGTAATAAATAAAAATCCTTATAAGTTGGCAGAGGACATTAGAGGCGTAGGATTTAAAATAGCGGATAATATTGCTAGTAAAATAGGAATAGAAAAAGACTCTAAGGATAGAGTGTCTCAAGGGATATTATACACCTTAAATCAATCCTTAAGTAGTGGTCATACATACTTACCTCAAAACATTTTAATCGAAGAAGGAGCTAAACTATTAGATGTTAATAAGAACCTAATAGAAGAGTGTATAATAGGATTAGCTTACGACCAAAAAGTACATATAGAAAAAATGAACAACAAGGATTTAGTGTATTTAATACCATATTATTTATCTGAAAATGGAGTTTGTAAACAAATAATAAAACTATCCCAATGTGAATTTGAAAAATTAAATATAAATATAGATGAAGAAATTGAAGTTGTAGAAAAAAGTGAAAACATTAAATTAGCAGAAAATCAGATATTGGCAGTAAAAGAAGCTATTGAGAGTGGTGTAGTTATAGTAACTGGAGGTCCTGGAACAGGAAAGACAACTACAATAAATACAATAATAAAGATATTTGAAAATAGTAATAAAGAAGTGGTTTTAGCGGCACCAACAGGAAGAGCTGCCAAAAGAATGAGTGAAACATCTAACAAAGAGGCTAGGACCATTCATAGGCTATTAGAAATGGGATATGCTACGGACAGTGAAGAGTTGCAGTTCATGAAAAATGAAGAAGAGCCTATCAAGGCAGATGTAATAATAATAGATGAAGTATCTATGGTAGATATTTTATTAATGTATAGCTTGTTAAGGGCTATAAAGCCAGGAACAAGAGTTATATTAGTAGGTGACAGTGACCAGTTGCCATCAGTAGGAGCAGGAAATGTACTAAAAGATATGATTGATTCTAACGTAATAAATGTAGTTAGATTAAATGAGATTTTTAGACAAGCAAGAGAAAGTATGATAGTAGTAAATGCACATAGAATAAATAATGGAGAGCCACTACACTTAAATACAAAAGGTAAAGATTTTTTCTTTATAAAGAAGGATACTAATGAAGAAGTTTTACAAGAAATAATTGGATTAGTAAATGATAGGTTACCTAGATTTTATAATATAGATAAGTTAAAAGACATACAGATATTAGCATCTATGAGAAAAGGTGAACTAGGAGTAACTAATCTAAACATTGAACTACAAAAATATCTTAATAAAGCAGATAAATTAAAAGTTGAAGAAAATTTTGCAAAGCGTACCTTTAGAGTTGGAGATAAAGTTATGCAAATTAAAAATAACTACACTAAAAAGTGGGAAAGTGAAGATGGTAGTGATAGTGGTGAAGGTATATACAATGGCGATATTGGATATATATACCATATGGAAAAAGACAAAAAAAATGTGTATGTATTATTTGATTCAGTAAAAATTGTATCTTATAAATATGATGAACTGGATGAATTAGAACATAGTTTTTGTACAACGATTCATAAAAGTCAAGGAAGTGAATTTCCAGTAGTTGTAATACCTATTACTTGGGCTCCACCTATGTTATTAAGTAGAAATTTAATATACACAGCAGTCACAAGAGCAAAAAAATTAGTTGTATTAGTAGGAGATGTTAAATATTTAGAATATATGATAAAAAATGATAGAGTTAATGATAGATATTCTAATTTATCATATAAATTAAATAAATTTAAACAAGAAGGATTACTAATTAAATAAGTATGAAAAATATAGAAAATAAAAATTATAATATATTCAGCCAGGTAATGAATATATTATTAGACTTTATATACCCAGATAATATAAGTTGTATATTATGTGATAAACCAATCAAGAAAACTAACACATATTCACTGTGTAAGGAGTGTTTTAATGAAATGAGGTTTATACTTGATGGTTGTATAAAATGTGGAAAGCCTATAATATATCATTCCTTAGAAAAGCAGGACATTTGTGGATGTAGTTATTGTTTTAATAAATCTTTTTACTTTGATAAGGCAATATCGTGTATAGAGTACACAGATATAAGCAAAAAAATAATATTCAAATTTAAGTATAAAAATAGTACTTACATAAGTAGATATATAGCTAGTATTATGAAAGAAAAGTTAGAGCTAGAAAATCTAAAATTTGAATATATATTATTTGTACCATTACATAAAAAGAGACTGAGAAAAAGAGGATTTAATCAAACTCAAAAAATAGCAAAAGATTTAAGTAAATTAATAAACACGCCTGTACTAGATAAAATAGAAAGAAAGATTTACACAAAAAAACTATTTAAGCTTAGCAAAGAACAAAGGTATAAAGAATTAAAAAATACGTTTATTTTAAAGGATAAGGAACAAGAACTAAAAAACAAAAATATTTTGATTGTAGATGATATATTAACTACTGGTTCTACAGTAAATGAAATTTCTAAAATCTTAAAATTAAATGGAGTTAACAAAGTATTTGTAATAACTCTTTTAACTGGACATAACGATTGTTATGTTGTGGAATAAATTTATATTGACATATTAAATAGAAAATATTAAAATAAATAAGTGATATTTAGGTCTGTGGTTGAAAGTCCAAGCCAGTCGCAGGCAAAGGGATCCACGTAAGTTAATTCTAAAAATTGAGTTAATGATCATGGTGCGGCTTAGAAGTAAGACCTACCGATAATAAATCGAGAGAGTTAGTAGTGCGGCGAACCCAAGCGAACTCTCCAGTAGGCGAGTGTGGGGTCAAAAACCAGGTCAGCTAAATATCCAAAAAGTACCTTAAAGGTGCTTTTTTTTATTTTAAAATATAAAATATGAAAAATTTCTAAAAAAATTTTTTAGAAATTTTAGTATAAAATATGAAATTACGACATAAATACACAAATTAATAACAGTTAACAATAGTATTTGTGGATAACTAGTAATTAAAAAATAGCTTAAAATACAGAAAACTAAAGTTATTAACAATTTTATCCACATTGTCCACAGGTGAAACGATTAATATTAATCCACATGTATAATTTTAAAATAATATTAAAGTTGTAATTAAATGAAATTTCTCTTTGGTTGTATATATTAAATTATAAAAGTTAACAATAAAATAAAGGATTATAGAAATGAATGACGAATATATTATAAAAGTATAAAAAAATTTATATAAACTATAATTTTTTTTATACTGATATAACTGAAGGGAGATGTTCTTATGAATATAATAATATCTGGAAAACAAATGGAATTAACAGATGGTATCAAAGGTGCTATAGAAGAGAAATTAGGAAGATTGGATTTCTACCTTCATCCAGAAACAGAAGTAAAGGTTACTGTTAGTGCTAAAAAAGCTAGACAAAAAATTGAAGTTACAATAATACCTATAAGTGGACCAATAATAAGAGCTGAGGATATAGAAGAAAATTTATATGCAGCTATAGATATTGTATATGATAAGTTAAATAAGCAATTAAGAAGGTATAAAAATAGATTACAAGATAGACATCAAAAAAATCAAAGTATTAGATTTGAAACAGTTGAAACACCTGATGTAGAGGTTGAAGAAGAGGATGATTTCCAAATAACTATAGAAAGAAACAAAAAGTTTGATATGAAACCTATGAGTGCTGAAGAAGCTGTGTTACAAATGGAATTAATAGAACATGATTTCTATATGTTTAGAAATATAGATACAGATGAGATATCTATAGTATATAAACGTAAAACTGGTGGTTATGGACTGATAGAACACGAATAAAAAATTAAAATTTAAAGTAAAGCTATCAATAAATTAATTATTGATAGCTTTTTTAGTAAATAATATTACCATATAGTTTTTTTATGGTAAAATGATATATAGTACAAAAAATACGTTGGGAGGCATATTAAACATGAGTTTTTTAGATAGTTTATTTAATATGGCAGATAAAAAAGAAATAAAAAAGTTTAATAAAATAGTAGATAACATAGATTTATTAGAACCTAGATTTGGAGAAATGTCTGACAAAGAGCTAAAAGAGATGACTAATATATTTAAGGATAGATTATCACAAGGGGAAAGCATAGACGATATATTACCAGAAGCATTTGCGGTAGTAAGGGAAGCATCAAAAAGAGTGTTAGGAATGAGACACTATGGTGTTCAGCTTATAGGTGGTATGGTTCTTCATCAAGGTAGAATTGCTGAAATGAAAACAGGGGAAGGTAAAACATTAGTTGCAACAGCACCAGTATATTTAAATGCTCTTACTGGTAAAGGGGTACATGTAGTTACAGTAAATGATTACTTAGCAAAACGTGATAAAGAGCAAATGGGAAAAGTATACGAATTCTTAGGTATGACAGTTGGGGTTATAGTGCACGGACAAAACCCACAAGTAAGAAGAGAACAATATAAATGTGATATAACATACGGAACAAATAACGAGTACGGATTTGATTACCTAAAAGACAATATGGTAATTCACAAAGAACAAATGGTTCAAAGAGAATTGAATTATGCTATCGTAGATGAGGTGGACTCTATATTAGTGGATGAAGCTAGAACTCCCCTTATAATATCTGGACCTGGGGATAAATCAACTCATTTATATGCAGATGCTAATACATTTGTATTAACATTAAAAGAAGATAATTATGAAATAGACGAAAAGCAGAAATCAGTATCTTTAACAGAATCAGGCATACAAAAGGCAGAGGTTTATTTTAATGTAGATAATATAACTGATGTAGCTCATATGGAATTATATCACCATATAAATCAAGCATTGAAAGCACATTGTATAATGAAGAGAGATGTAGATTATGTTAGTAAAGATGGAGAAATAATAATAGTCGATGAATTTACAGGAAGATTAATGTTTGGTAGAAGATATTCGGAAGGATTACACCAAGCAATTGAAGCAAAAGAAGGATTAAAAATACAAAGAGAATCTAAAACTTTAGCTACAGTAACATTCCAAAATTATTTCAGAATGTACAATAAGCTTTCTGGTATGACAGGTACTGCAAAAACAGAAGAAGAAGAATTTAAAGCAATATACAAAATGGATGTTGTTCAAGTTCCTACTAATAAAGAAGTTAAAAGAGATGACTTAGCAGATGCTGTATACAAAAATACAAAAGGTAAGTTTAATGCTGTAGTGGAAGACATCATAGAAAGACATGCAAACAAGCAACCAGTACTTGTTGGTACAGTATCAATAGAAACTTCAGAGCTATTGTCTCACTTATTAAAGAGAAGAGGAGTTAAGCATGAAGTATTAAATGCTAAGCACCATGATAAAGAAGCAGAAATAATTGCTCAAGCAGGTAGATTAGGTTCTGTTACTATAGCAACAAATATGGCTGGTCGTGGTACGGATATAGTTTTAGGTGGTAACCCAACTTTCCTTACGAAAAGAGAAATGAAGAGATTAGGTTATGATGAAGCAGTAATAAACAAAGTAGATGCTTCTTTAGAAGGTATAGATGAAGAAGGAAATGAAGATTTATTTGCGGGAAGAGCTGAATACAAAAAGCTCTATGAAGAATTCAAAAAGAAAACTGAAGAAGAGCAAGCTGAAGTTGTTAAAGCAGGTGGACTTGTTATAATAGGTACAGAAAGACATGAATCTAGAAGAATAGATAACCAATTAAGAGGACGTGCTGGTCGTCAAGGTGACCCAGGTAGCTCAAGATTCTACATATCTCTAGAAGATGATTTAATGAGACTATTTGGTAGCGAAAAAATATCTTCTGTCGTAGAAAAAATAGGTTTAGAAGAAGATATGCCTATAGAGCATAAAATGTTATCTAAATCTATAGAAGGTGCCCAAAAGAAAGTTGAAGGTAGAAACTTTGGTATAAGAAAGCACGTACTTCAATACGATGATGTTATGAATAAGCAAAGAGAAACTATATATGCAGAAAGAAGAAGAGTATTAGAAGGAGAAAACCTTCAAGATCAAGTACAAAACATGATACAAGCACTTATAGAAGAAGCAGCTAGAGCATATTCTCAAGATGAAGGATTAAATATTGATGGATTTAGAGACTATTTATATCACTTATTTATGCCTAAAGGAAGTATAGAAATTCCAGATATGGAAAAACTTAATACAGCTGAAATAGTAGAGGCTGTTTATGAGATAGCAATGAAGATATACAATGGAAAAGAAGATAGAATAGGTTCTGAGAGAATGAGAGAAGTAGAAAGAGTAATTCTTCTTCAAGCAGTAGATAATCATTGGATAGACCATATAGATGCTATGGATCAATTACGTCAAGGTATCGGTCTACGTGCAATAGGTCAAATAGACCCAGTTATAGCATATACAAATGAAGGATTTGAGATGTTTAATGAAATGAACACTCATATACAAGAAGATACAATAAGATACTTATTTAACATAACTATAGAAGAACCTGTAGAAAGAAAGCAAGTTGTAGATGTGGATAAACTATCATCTAATGCTGATAATGGACCTGAGAGCAAGACAGTTAAAAAAGATGAATCTATAGGTAGAAATGATGATTGCCCTTGTGGAAGTGGAAAGAAATACAAAAAGTGTTGTGGCAGATAGTTTTGGAGGGTTCAAATGTTAAATGTACAAGATTATAGAAACAGTGTGGAGAAGATGTCTTCAAATATAGAAGAATTGAGGGTTTCTCTTTGACATTGCTTCACTATGTCTTAAAATAAATGAATATGAAGAAAAAATGAATGAGCAAGATTTTTGGAATGATAATGAAAAAGCTCAAAAAGTACTTCAAGAAAATAAATCACTTAAAGAAACTATAGAGGAATATAATTTTCTTAAAGAAGCTTTAGAAGAAATAGAGATTCTAATAGAATTAGGTTTAGAAGAAAGTGATGAGTCTATTGAAAAAGAAATAGAACAAAATATATCAAACCTTGAAAAAGAAATAGATGCAGTAAGAATAAAGACTCTTTTAAGTGGAGAATATGACAAAAATAATGCTATACTGTCTATAAATGCAGGTACAGGTGGATTAGATGCTCAGGATTGGGCTCAAATGTTACTTAGAATGTATATCAGATGGAGTGAAGGTAAAGGTTATAAGGTTAGGGTATTGGATATGATATCAGATCCTGAAGCTGGAATAAAAAGTGCTACTTTATCTATAGAAGGCTTAAATTCTTATGGATACTTAAAAAGTGAAAAAGGAGTACACCGTATGGTTAGGATATCACCTTTTGACCCATCAGGAAAAAGACATACATCATTTGCATCTATAGATGTTATACCAGAATTAGATGAAAGTGTAGAGATAGATATTAATCCTGTAGATTTGAAAATTGACACATACAGAGCATCTGGTGCAGGAGGACAACATGTAAATACTACTGACTCTGCAGTAAGGATAACACATATACCTACAGGTGTTGTAGTTCAATGTCAAAATGAGCGATCTCAACACAAAAATAAAGACACAGCTATGAGAATGCTTATGGCTAAGTTAATAGAGCTTAAGGAACTTGAGCAAAAAGAAAAGATAGAAGATATACAAGGTAAGTACTCTCAAATAACTTGGGGAAGCCAAATCAGATCTTATGTATTCCAACCATATAAACTAGTCAAAGATCATAGAACTAATGCGGAAATGGGAAATGTAGACAGTGTTATGGATGGTAATGTAGATTTATTTATAAATGAATATTTAAAAATGAATAAATCAAAAAAATAACTAAAGTAAGGGCTTGAGAATTTAATTCTTGAGCCTTATTTTAGAGTTATTATATTAAAAAATTATAGAAAAGGAAGAGATTTTATGAACATATATGAATTTTTAAAAGTAGAATTTAACCTTAGAGATGAGCAAATAAACAACACAATAAAGCTTATAGATGATGGAAATACAATACCATTCATTGCTAGATATAGAAAAGAAATGACAGGAGAAATGAGTGACGTTACATTAAGAGAATTCTATGATAAATTAATGTACCTAAGAAATTTACAAAAAAGAAAAGAAGATGTAGTAAGAATAATAGAAGAACAAGGTAAGCTTACAGAAGAAATAAAAAGAAATGTAGAACTTTCAAAAACTCTTCAAGAAGTAGAAGATATATATGCACCTTTTAAACAAAAGAAAAGAACAAGGGCAACTATAGCAAAAGAAAAAGGATTAGAAGGATTAGCTTTAGCTATATTAAATAGTAATATAGAAAACTTAGAAATAGAAGCTAAAAATTACTTAAATGAAGAGAAAGAAGTAAATACAATAGAAGATGCTATAAAGGGAGCAAAAGATATAATTGCAGAAGTAGTTTCTGATAATGCAAAAATTAGAAAGTATATAAGAGAACTTATTTTAAGAGAAGGTGTAATAGCTACTAAAAATGCAACAGAAGAAAAGTCTGTATATGATATGTACTATGATTATAGTGAAGGTGTAAAAAGTATAGCACCCCATAGAGTCTTAGCTATAAATAGAGGAGAAAAAGAAAACGTCTTAAAAGTAAAAGTAGAAATTAATAATGAAAAAGTAGTAAATCATATAATCAATGAATATGTAAAAAAAGAAAATCTAAAAAACAAAAATGAAATAATACAATCTATAGAAGATGCCTACAAAAGATTGATATTCCCTTCAATAGAAAGAGAAGTAAGAAATCACCTAACAGAAATTGCACAGGAAAGAGCTATAAGTGTATTTGGAAAAAATATAAAGAGTTTACTATTACAACCGCCAGTCAAAGATAAAGTTGTTATGGGTTTTGACCCTGCTTTTAGGACAGGTTGTAAGATAGCAGTAGTTGATAAGAATGGTAAACTATTAGAAACTATAACTGTATATCCTACAGAGCCTCAAAACAATGTAGAAGGTGCAAAAAATACATTAGTAGGATTAATAGATAAATACGCCGTAGATATAATTGCTATAGGTAATGGAACTGCATCAAGAGAATCTGAAAAAATTGTATCAGACATGATAAAAGAAATAGATAAAGACGTTCAATATGTAATTGTAAGTGAAGCAGGAGCATCTGTGTATTCTGCATCAGAACTTGCTACTGAAGAACATCCAGATATAAATGTATCTTTAAGAGGTGCTATATCAATAGGAAGAAGATTACAAGACCCATTAGCTGAACTTGTTAAAATTGACCCTAAGAGTATTGGTGTAGGTCAATATCAACATGATTTAAATCAAAAAAGACTACAAGAGGTTTTAGGTGGAGTAGTAGAAGATTCGGTAAATAGTGTAGGTGTAAATTTAAATACAGCGTCTTACTCTTTATTAGAACATATAGCTGGAATAAGTAATAGTATTGCTAAAAATATAGTAGCTTATAGAGAAGAAAATGGAGATTTTACATCAAGAGCACAATTAAAGAAAGTTAAAAGATTAGGTCCTCAAGCCTTTACTCAATGTGCTGGATTTATGAGAATTTTGGATGCTAAAAATCCTTTAGATAATACAGGAGTACATCCTGAAAGTTATGATATATGCAAAAAAATGTTAGAGCTATTAGGATACTCACTAAAAGATATAGAAAACAAAAACATAGAAGATATAGATTCTAAAATTAATGAAATAGGAATAAAATCATTAAGTGAGCAATTAGAAATAGGCCAAGTAACTTTAAAAGATATAATTGATGAAATAAAGAAACCAGGAAGAGATCCAAGAGAAGAAGGAATAAAGCCTATACTTAGAACGGATGTTTTAAAAATAGAGGATATACAAGAAGATATGGTACTAAAAGGAACTGTAAGAAACGTAGTAGACTTTGGGGCCTTTGTTGATATAGGAATAAAAAATGACGGTTTAGTTCATAAATCTCAAATGAGTAAATCATTTGTAAAGGATCCTATGACTATAGTTACAGTAGGAGATATAATAGATGTAAAAGTCATAGGAGTAGATATGAACAAGCAAAGAGTAGCTTTATCTATGAAGATTTAAGCTATATTAGGAGGAGAATATATGATATTCATCAAAAATGGAATAGTAAACACAATAACAAATGGAATAATAGAAGAAGATATATTAATAGAAAATGGAAAAATAATAGAAATAGGTAAAAATATAGTAGCGCCATTAGATGCAGAAATTATAGATGCACAGGGGAAATTTATATACCCAGGATTTATAGATGCTCATACTCATTTAGGATTATGGGAAGATGGTATGGGATTTGAAGGAGCAGATGGAAATGAGGAAACTGACCCTATTACTCCTCAATTAAACCCTATAGATGGTATAAATCCTATGGATAATACATTTAAAGAAGCTGTTCAAGGAGGGATAACATCTGTATGTACAACTCCGGGAAGTGCAAATGTAATGGGAGGACAATGTATTGCCATAAAAACTTTTGGAAAAAGAATAGATAAAATGGTTATAAAAAATCCAGTGGCATCTAAAATAGCTTTTGGAGAAAATCCGAAAAGTTGTTATGGTAGAGATGAAAAAACACCTCAAACTAGAATGGCAATAGCATCGCTTTTAAGAGAAAATCTTAAAAAAGCAGAAGAATATTTAGAAGAAATAGAATTATACATGGAGCATGAAGATCATGATAAGCCAGAGTATGATATAAGAATGGAAAGTTTATTACCAGTTTTAAAAAGAGAAATACCTTTTAAAGTACATGCTCATAGAGCTGATGATATATTTACTGCCATAAGAATAGGAAAAGAATTTGATTTAAAACTAACATTAGATCACTGTACAGAAGGACATTTAATAGCTGATGAGTTATTAGAAGAAGGTTATCCAGTAGTAGTAGGACCATCTTTATCTGAAAGATCAAAAATAGAATTAAGAAACCTAACTTTTGACACAGCAGGAATACTTTCGAATGCAGGGGTTGAGGTATCTTTAATGACAGACCATCCTGTTGTACCGGTTCAATACTTACCGATGTGTGCAGGTATAGCTGTAAAACATGGTATGAAAGTAGATAAAGCATTAGAAGCTATAACTATAAATCCGGCCAAAACTCTAGGTATAGAAGATAGAGTAGGTTCTATAGAAGTAGGAAAAGATGGAGATATAGTTATTTGGGATGGAAGTCCTCTAGATATTCAAAGTAATGTACTTTTCACTATCATAGATGGAAAGTTAGTTTATAAAAAATAGAAACTCAATAACATAAAAATTATATATATATATATATATGAAATTATATTAAAATAAGTAGTTGCTTTTACTTATAAATTTTAATACTATATAAATATAACAGGAAAAATTAAATAAACGAAAGATCTTCGGGGCAGGGTGAGATTCCCTACCGGCGGTATAGCCCGCGAGCTACAATAGTAGCATGATTTGGTGAAATTCCAAAGCCGACAGTATAGTCTGGATGAGAGAAGAGACGAATTTTTTACATTATATATAAATATATGTTTTTTGCGTATATTATATAAATTGAACTCAAAAAATAAGCTCGAAGATGATCTCTTCGAGTTTTTATTTTTTCCTAATAATAAAATTAGGAGGTTATATTTTATGCAAGAAACAATAAAAAATAATAGGGTTTTTACTACATCTACCTTAGTAAAGGTGGCAATATTATCAGCAATAGGTTATATACTAATGTTTATATCTGTACCAATACCAACAATATTTCCAGATTTTTTAAAGATTGACATATCAGATTTAACTGCTCTTTTAGGTGGTATAGCTATGGGACCATTAGCTGGTCTTACAATAGAATTTTTAAAAAACTTATTACAGTTTATAACAGGTTTTTCAACAACAGGGGGAGTTGGGGAGTTTGCAAACTTCTTGATTGGTGGCTCTTTTGTATTTATAGTTTCTTATGTATATAGAAAGAAAAAGGATACTACAGGTGTTGTTGTAGGCATGATACTTGGTACTATAGTGATGGCTGTAGTAGGATGTTTAGCAAATTATTTTATAATGTTACCTTTATATGCAGCAGTAGGATTTTCAACAGATGCTATAGTAGGTATGGCTTCAGCTATAAATCCTTATATAACGGATAAATTAAGCTTTGTAATATGGATGATAGCTCCATTTAATATATTAAAGGCTATAATCATGTCTTTAATAACATTACCAATTTATAAAAAGACAGAAAAAGTTTTAAACAAATAAAATTAGCGTTATAAGAGTGATGTGATAAATACACACTTTATATGGTCAAGAATATTGTTAGATGCTCAAAAAGACGAACATAAATTAATAATTTATGTTCGTCTTTTTATATATTAAATTTTTAACAAAGTATCGTAAAAAAACACTGCCTACTGCAAAGAATATAGACAGTAAAAAAGGGTTGGAATATAGAGTAAACAAAAAGAATTTCAATAATAAGATAACTTTAATATCATTAAAAATCCTTACAGTTTCATTTAGCCTATTTTCTTAATTAAATAGTAGTTCATGGATATACAAAAGTCAATTATAATATTAGAGATTATAATACTTTATAATAATAGATGGTTATAATATAATAATATCTAGTTGATAATTATATTTAACGACTAAATATGCAGTTTTAAGCATAAATAAAGTGTTACTATGGAGAGGTTATTATGATTAATATATATTTAGGAAATGAAGAAAATACTAGAGAAATAGGATACAAATTAGGAAAATTATTAGAGCCAGGAAGTGTCATATGTTTAGTAGGAGATTTAGGTGCAGGGAAAACTACTATGACTCAAAGCTTAGCAAAAGCATTAGAAGTTGATGATTATATAACTAGTCCTACCTTTACTATAGTAAACGAATATGAAGGAAAAATGCCATTATATCACTTTGATGTATATAGAATAGGTAGCAGTGATGAAATGTATGATATAGGCTATGATGAATATATAAATGGTGAAGGCGTATGTATAATAGAATGGTCAAACTTAATAGAAGACATACTTCCAGATGAATATTTACATATAGAGATTAAATATAAAGAGATGGCAAGAGAAATGATATTAACTCCAGTGGGAGAAAAATACGAGAAAATTGTTAAGGAGTTGACGCAATAATGAAGGTTTTAGGTATAGACACATCTTCAATGGCTGCAAGTGTAGCTGTTATAGAAGATAATAAATTGATTTGCGAGTACACAATAAATACTAAAAAAACACATTCTCAAAAGCTTATGCCTATGATAGAAAATATGCTGAGAATAAGCGATATAGATGTTAATGAAATGGACATGATTGCAGTATGTGAAGGTCCAGGATCATTTACTGGACTAAGAATCGGAATGGCTACAGCAAAGGCAATAGCGCACGTAAATAACTTACCTATAGTAGGAGTAAATTCTGTAGAGTTATTAGCAGGAAATATGGATTTATGTGATAAAAAAATATGTTCAATTTTAGATGCACAAAGAACACAAGTATACATGGGTCAATATAAATTAGAAAATGAAGAATTAGTAGAATTAAAAGGCGTAGATGTAGTAGAAATTGAAGAATTAATAGAAGAGCTTAAGAATAGTAATGAAGACTGGATTCTAGTAGGAGAAGCCGTTTACAAATACGAGGACAAGCTTAAAGAAACAAACAATATACACATACCTGCTTCATCTCACAATGTAAATAGAGCCAGCAGCCTATGTTCTATAGCAATAAAAAAATACAACAAAAATATAGCTATACATGATTGTTATAGTATAAATCCTATGTATGTTAGAAAATCTCAAGCAGAAGTTCAATACGATGAGAAAATGAAGAGGTTAAATGATGGAAAATAATTTAGTTATAGAAAAAATGACATCTAAAGATATTGATGGAGTCTTTGAAGTTGAAAAAAGTTGTTTTGAAGACTATTGGTCGAAAGATTCATTCATGAAAGAACTTAAAAATGATGTAGCAAGGTATTTAGTAGCAAAGATAGATGGGAAAGTAGTAGGATACGTTGGAATATGGTTAGTAATGGATGAAGGACATATAACAAATGTCGCAGTACATAAAGATTATAGAGGACAAAAAATAGGAGACAAACTAATAAAAGAGTTAATAGAAGTTTGCAAATCGAGCAACATAGTAGCAATGACATTAGAAGTAAGAGCATCAAATGTAGCAGCTCAAAATCTTTACAAAAAATATGGATTTAAACTAGCAGGAATTAGAAAAGAGTATTATAGCAACAACAAAGAAGATGCTATGATAATGTGGAATGATATAAAGGCGGTGTAGTCATGAAAGATATAATAACATTAGCAGTAGAAAGTAGCTGTGATGAAACTGCAGTAGCAGTTTTAAAAAATGGTAGAGAAATAATCTCAAACGTAATTTCTACGCAGATAGATTTACATAAAAAATTTGGAGGCGTAGTTCCAGAAGTAGCCTCTAGAAAACACATAGAAAACATAGATGGAGTATTACAAGAAGCTTTAGACGAAGCTAAAATAACTTTAAATGATATAGACCATATAGCGGTAACCTATGGACCAGGCTTAGTAGGAGCATTGCTAGTAGGCTTATCTCATGCTAAGGCACTTGCTTTCACTTTAAATAAGCCTCTAGTGGGAGTTAACCATATAGAAGGTCACGTAAGTGCAAATTACATTGAACATAAGGATTTAAAGCCACCATTTATAACACTAATAGTATCAGGTGGACATACTCACTTAGTAGAAGTAAAAGACTACGGTAAATATGAAATACTAGGAAGAACTAGAGACGATGCATCAGGAGAAGCCTTTGACAAAATAGCTAGAGCAATGAACTTAGGGTATCCAGGCGGTCCAATAGTAGACAAATTAGCTAAAGAAGGAAATAAAAAAGCCATAGACTTCCCAAGAGCTTATTTAGATGACGGTTATGATTTTAGTTTTAGTGGATTAAAGTCAGCAGTTTTAAATTACTTAAATGGCAAGAAAATGAAGAACGAAGAAATAGTTGTAGAAGATGTATGTGCATCATTCCAAGAAGC
>NZ_JBOFOR010000093.1:0-13172 GCF_051659545.1 Romboutsia sp.
CAAAATTTAAAGATCTACCAGCCACCTGCGACATATGTATTTTAATCAACAATATACATAAAAAAACTACTTGCAGTTTTCACTGCAAGTAGTTTTGAATTATTTCCAGACTTTTGTTAGTTCGAGAGTGAGAGCTTGCCTTGGTTTAACGTATTAATATCAGTAATTAAATTTGTATTGAAGTCCACTAGTAATTGTTCCGCCAGTAGTTCTGTCTCCAGCAAGAGAATAAGCATATTCAACATACAAAGCAAAGAAAGGTTTTGACAAAGCAACTCTTACAATTGCATTTGACTCAGCACCAATTTTTGTATAATTATTAATTGTATAGCTTCCATTTTCTGCTCCAGCAACTTGAACATTTACATCACCGATTGGATTTCCAAGCTCTTTGCTATAATCTCCTCTCAAAGATGTATCAAGTTTTAATTCATTCCCTAAGTCAAATATTTTTCCAAATTTCAAAGCACCAAGTATATTTGATTTTGTAGTTGAGTTTGCTTTAAAGTTTACAGAAGTTAAACCGATTTCATTGATTTCATCTTGCTGATTTTGCCCATAGTCAAATTGAACTTCTGGTAAGATGTACATGAATCCTAAATCAAAGTTTCTGTTTGCACGAACCAATGACCCAAAATATTTTCCTGTTCCAACTGTTTCAACATTATTTCCGTCAACAGTTCTTGTGATATCTCCGTTATAAGCTCCAATGTATGGGCTCAAGAAGAAATCAACTTTGCTTGACTCAAGTTTGTACGCAAAATAAATATTTGCTTGATAAAAATATGTATTCTCAAATTTCGACTTGTTCTCAAAAGTTGCGTTGCTTCGGTTTATAATTCCAAGACCACCGAATCTGAAATTTTTTGTTCCAAAAGTATCGAACCCAACGAACATAGAACTTTCATTTCCTTTATAACCTTGGAGTTTATTATCAACTCCTTTGAAATCAAAATTTCTAGTTTCAATTCCAACGACAGGACTTGTTCCTTCTTTTTCATAATCAAGAGTAGCATAATTATCAAAAATCATTTTGTTGTTATAAGAAGTTAAATCATAAACTAAATTTTGGTACGCAGGATAAAATTCAACACCAAACATATTTCTGATTTTATCTTCTGTCTGAGCAGCTGTTAAATCTGTTCTCAAAATTCCGTCATAAAATTTATCTTTGTTTGAGCTATTAGTATTTGTATAATTATCTTCTAAATATTTCGCAAGATTTTTATCAGATAAAACTGTGTCAAAACTTTTTCGCTCAAGATTTAAGTTTACAGCTTTTCCTGTTTCATCGTACGTAACATCTTTTGCCACAAAAAATTCTGAGTAAGATTTTAAGTTTGCTTTGAACCAATTAGATTCATTAGAGTTAGAATTTTGTGTGATAGCATTTTTTATAGTTCCAAAGTTTGCATAAAGAGGAACCATGTCTGGAGCTAAATAAATATCACCAGAAACATTTGAAGCAGAAAGTTTTGCATAACTTCCCATGACAAATTTTCCTTTTCCAAAGTGATTTACATTGAAGTCAGTTTGTATTTCCATATGTTGTTGACTTACAATTGTTCCTCCATCTAGGAAAAAAAGTCTATTACCTTTTTCATCTGAAATATTTCCAGTATTTTCAAAATAAATATCTACAACAGAACCATATGGAACTATTCCAATATTTCCAACTCCACCATTTACAATACCATAATTTTCCAAACTACCTTCTATCGTTATTGTAGCTCCAGATTTTATTCTAATCCCAACTGAATTTGTTGCTGTTGATTTAATTACTATTTTTGAGCTTGAACCCAAATATAAAGTACTCATATCATCAATATAAGCACCTATAGCTAAATTTCCATCTACATAAACTGTACCATAATTTTTTGCAATACCGCCATCAATTGCTCCAATTCCAACCGCACCATTATCAAGAAATTTTGCGTCAGAGATATTATCTCCATCAAGATTTCCAACAGCAGTTGAATAAACATTTATTATCCCCGCCACTTGATTGATAGCTATTGCTTTATTGCTTCCTTCAGCAACAATTCCAAATAATGCTTTACCACTAATATTTATAATTCCATAATTCTCTCCAATACCTTCTTTAACACCTATTCCTGAACTAAGTACAGATGAGGCACCAGATTTTTTCATTGTAATTATTCCTGATTCAAAATTTTTACCAGTTCCTGATTCTATAATCATTCCCACAATATTTTTATCAGTACTACTCAACTTTATAATTCCAAAATTATTAGTTTCTCCCTTTGATCTTATTCCATAAATTAATCCAGTTGAATTTTCTGAACTTTGTATTAATCCATAGTTCTCTATAAGACCACCATAAGCGTTATACATTCCTGCACTATAAAACAAAGATGTTCCATCAGTAAAATTTATATTTATTTTTCCTGACGGTGCATTAATAAGCTTTGATGTTTTTGAATTACTATAAAAGCCATAGGCACATTCTCCAAATGTAAGGCGAGTCTCTTGCAAATTTATTGTCCCATAATTTATTGCAATTGAGTTTTCTCCATCAGGTCTTAGTCCTATACCATTCCCTTTCCATATATTTATAATTCCATAGGTAGAATTTATTATTTTAGATTCATTTCCTGCATAAATTCCTACACTTCCATTTTCGACATCAATTTTTCCTTGGTTATATGCAATAGCACTATTTATTACTTTTATTCCATAACCATTTTTGACTTTAATCTCTCCAACAGAAGTATTTACAATAGCTCTTCCGAATCCATCAGCCAAAAATGCATAATCAGAATTATTTGTTATTATTGCAGAATTATAAATTGTCATATGACCCGATGTTTTATCCGCAACATATCCTTTGCCTGACTCAATAGTTTCCTGTCCTGAAATATTTATAACCTCTGCAGGTGGTGGAGTTGGAATAGGTGGCTCGTTTTTTTTATTTCTACAACCAACTAATAATAACATAATCATTATAATAGCAATTAGTAAATTATTTTTCATAATTCGCCCCTTTTAATTAAGAACTATTTTTTATTTCAAAAAATTGACCTTATAAAAAAATTAAATATGTATATAATTTTACAATTTATCTTTTATAAAATTTAAAATTTTTTTTAATTCATCTTCATTTAATAATCCAAATTTTATTGTTTTATTTTTATAAACAATTTCTAATCTCTCTTCTGATGGATGTAGAATATTAAATATTTGATGTGTTTCAAATGTTTTTTTTCTTATCTCTTTGATATCTTTTATATCTTTAAAAAGTAATTTTTTTTCTTTTGTTCTAACTATATTTTTTGTAATTATTTTTATTCCTTCATAATCAATCTCTAATATTTCTTGAAATAAAAATTGATTAATAAAAGTCAAAGTAAATATACAAATATATATAAAAGTAGGTAGAGCAAAAATATATTTATACTGCTTTGAAACTGTGACAAGAGAAAATATTTTCAAGTCAATGAATAGCATGAAGAGCATTACAAAAAACAAAATATAATTTTTAGATTTTCTGTTTTTAAATACTAGCATTTGAATTGCTCCTCAAAAAGATTTTTAAATTTTTCACATCTTTTTTTCCAATAATTTTTTAATAATTTCTGACATATTATCAGATAAAAATAAATTACTGATGAGACCATTAATAAAAAAACTATTACATGAAAAACTTTCATGTCTATAAGAAAAAAAACAAATGATAAAAATGCTAATATAATGATAATAATTATCAGACCAAAAAATAATCCTGTTTTGATAGCAGGAGCACTTATTGGAATTTGCGAAAAATATTTTGCTACTTTAAATAAAAATAAAACTAATAGCATACTAGAAAACGATATCATAGATTTTCCATTAATAGAAATTATAAAAAGTAAAAAAGCAAAAATTATTCCTATAAATGAATAAATTAAAAAAAACATTTTGTAGTCTATTTTGAAATTTGATTCAATACTTTTATTTCCAAATTCTTCTTCAAGCCCTTTGACAACTACATTTTTATTTTTATCCATAATACATTTTATTAATTTTCTTATTTGAAATTCATTCCAACCTAAAGATATTTTAAAACTTTTTTCTTCTAAACTCAGTTTTATCTTTTCTGCATTTGGTCTGAAAATAAAAACTGGTTTCAGCTTCATGCTAAAATTACTAAACTTACTAACAAATTCTGCATCAGGCAATACTTCAATTTCAAGTATTTTTGTAATCTCTATATTTTCTTTTTTGGATAATTTAACTTTTTTTTTTTAATTATAACATTTTCACCATCAATTAAAACAATCTCTTTGTTCAAAAATTGTAGCAAGCCTTTTATAAAAGCCACAGCAAATAATCCGAAAAACCATACTAAGATAGCATAAAAAAATGAAAAATCTCCATCATGTTTTTCTAAATGATACCCTAGAAATGGAACTCCTAACAAAAAAATAATGAAATAAAAAATAGTATAGTCAAAACATAATTTTGTTTTTTTTATTTTCAGTAGCATAAGTCTCACTTTCCTTTATATATTTATTTAATATTAAAATCAAATTTTGGAATATTATCATATTCTGTTCCAAATTTTTCGCGGTATAATTCTTTTAATTTATTTATCATTTCAATCTCAGATTTATAAGTATATGTTTTTCCAACTGAACCTCCAAGAAATGCTGATTCTCCACTTCCGCTTCCGCTTAATATTCCAGCTCCAAACTCTAAAGTATTTGTTCCTCCAGACATTGATAAATCTATTCCTGTTATAGACGAGAAAGCTTTAAAACCAGCATAAAAATTAAGTCCACCAATATCACTTGGATTATCTGTGCCAAAAACCACTGAATTATATTTTCCAGAAGTTCCAGCTCCCCCCATACCTACACCTAATCCTAAAACTATTTCCACAAAAAACACAGGCTCAAATGAATTATCATCACTATAAGCCCATCCCGAAATTAAAGTTGAACTTACACCATAGGCATATGCTCCATAACCTGAAACAAGCCATCCTTGTTTAAAAACTTTATACTCCCTATCATTCCATGGTAAACTATCCCCGTAATAATTCATACTACCTTGATCATATACAGGGCTTCTCCCAAAAAAATTATTAGCTTCTTCATCAGAATAACTATCCCATGGAATGAACCCTATTCCACTACCAATGTTATTTGCTGTTGATTCTGGGTTAGATCCATAATCATCATAATGATTAAGATGAGCAAGTTCATGGGCAAATGCTGCCATTAAATCACTAGCTCCATAACCATCTTTATTATTTAGAATCGCATTTAGTGCATCCATTCCTATTACTATAGTCCCTTTTCCACCATTACTTTCTCCATCAACAGTAAAAAAGTTATCTTTTGCTTGCCCAATAAGGTTTCCATCTTTATCATATGTATCTTTTTCACTAGTAGAAATTATTATTTCTGGTAATAATTCAGGATTTAAACCTCTTGAAAGCAAAAATCCATGAATTATTTTTTCAGTTGCAGCCTTTACTTCACTTGGCGTTTGTGCTTTTGCTAACAAATTAACATCTTTAGGATTGGCTTGCATGTACTGATACAAAATCTCTTTGTAAACATTTTCTCTCATTGTGTTTAATGTCCCACCTGATCCAGGATTAGTTAGAGAACCTATAAAATTATTTAAATTTTTTCGAGTCTTATCTACTTGATCAAATGTGTCAAAACTATATGATGCATTAACTTGTCCAGTTTGAAATCCTCCTGTTGACTCTTGAACTTTGCCTATATCTGTGTTGAAACCAAGAGACTCAGCTGTTCTTGCTACACCGCCAACAGTAAAATCACTGTTAACTGCCGTCGCATTATTTCTTTGAGTCTGATATCCACCGCCTGCTTGCACACTTACATTATTAATTCCATTGCTATCAAATGCAATGCCACCACCAAGATTGTAATTATAAGACTCATCATCTATATTTCCTATAGTTATGCTCCCAGCATCTATTTTTAGCCTGTTTTCAGTACTGCCAGAACCTACAATTGCACCTATATTTTTAAAGTTTTCTTTTGCAGTGATTGTCCCGCCATTTCTTCCAACAACACTAGTTTGGTTATTTACCCAATTGCTTTTACCACCATTAGTATTATAATTGAAAGAACCACTTGGGGCACCGGTTCCTAAATTTATTCCTAAACTTACTCCTAAACTTTCATTTTTTGAGTATGCATAATCTTGCCTTGACTCTATTATAACATTCGTTGCAGAAAAATCCAATATATCAGCATCTACATTTGCACCAGAGAATTTTAGATCTCCACCAGCATATGCTGCAAATGTCCCTCCTACATATACAGTAGTGTTAATGTTCTTCATACTACTAGAATTACCTCTTGATCCACCCGCAGACACAGTAATGTCAGCTTTATTATTTATACTTAATCCAACATTTCTTGAATTCGATTGGCTTCCTCCACGTTCTTCTGCACTTTGAAATGTAATATCTTTATTTGCAGCAACATAAAAATTTTGGGCTACATCAATGTCTGTTCCTGTAAAACTTACACTACCATTACTAGACATTACATATAAAGAACCACCAGTTCTAATGCTGTTTGACGAAACAGTTTCTTGGTAACCATGACTTTCGCTAGTTGACCCATTTATTCCAACACTTGCAGAAGCATAGTCATTCCAATTTCTATTGATAAGATTTACATCAGAAGATGCCCCATTTGCTTTTGCATTTCCACTTAAGTTTCCTTGGGCATATGGATCTAAAACTGTATTTGTTGCAGCTGCTCCATTTCTTATAAATCCTATAGCGTTAAAAATTGTATTAATTGTGGCTGCCCCACTCTTTGGCTGTTTATCAATTAATTTTTCAATATTTTTTGCTGTATTTACAAAGTTCACTATATTAGAATTTACCCCAGCATTACCTCCGATGCTAAGACTTTTAGAGGATCTGCTACTCTCTGTTACTCCTCTTGCAACGTCAAAAGTTACTCCGTTAGTCCCAGAAACAAAAGTATGACCTCCACTATACATGTCGACAGATGTGAAGTTTGCAGTGCCTCCATCTGCAATTACATATAAGTTGCCCTTTGCAGTCAAAGTACTTTGGTTTACAACTTGATTACTATATTTACTTTCTGTCTCAGTTTTTGCATAGCCAGCATTCACTGAGGCTGTATGGTCATCTGATCCTTTATAAAATCCACTTCTTGATTCTTTTTCACTATATCTAGTTTTTGTTGTTAGTATAGGATTAACTGTAACATTTGTCCCTATTATTTTCATGTCACCAAGACTAACTAAGTTAACACCAGTCAAGTTCACATCTTTTTTGGCTTGGTATACCACACCACCAGCACCGCCTAGTACATTTGAGTTTACTGCTTGTTCTCCTCCACCAGAAGTTTGTTTCTTATTATGAACAAATCCAAAGGCTTTTCTATCATTAATAGATTCATTGTTATAAAAAGAGTTTACCACTCCTGTCTGGTTTATGCTACCATATTGAGATATTACATGTATGGTTCCATATATTGAAGATTGAATATTTGAACCTACTATGTTCACATCATTACTCGCACTTACATATACACTTGCACCTGTTATATTAGAAGCATTATAAACTGAACCGCCACTACTAGTATTTTTTGTGTAACTTCTCCCAAAACTTTGTTTTTTCTTCTCAGAAGTATCTTGGTAGTATGTATTTTGACTTGCATATATATTAACCTTGTTTTTTGCATTTAAGACGACTATTCCACCAGCATTTAAATCTGAACCAGTGATATTTATATTATTGGTTGCACCAACACGTATTGAACCAGTAGAATATATAGCTGATCCAACATATTGTGTTCCACCGCTATTGTTTCCGGCACTACCACTTGATTCAAAACTTAATGCAATGGAGTCCAAAACAACATCTTTTGCAGATATAATTACGCTACCAGTTGAAACATACTTTGATTCTTCTTCAGAAAGATTTGGATCATTTGGAGGGGCTTGTGCTTGAATAATTCCTCCATAATTTGCAACTGTCCCATTATTGGCAAACATGTAAACATCTCCAGCACCAGCTGATATAAGACCTATACTATCTATTCTATCTGCAAAATTACCAGCTTGTCCATATCTTCCAACTATGCTTTCGTTTACTATATTTCCTCTACCTGATTCTAAAAAAACCATTCCTGCACCACTGATGGTTCCACCTCTGTTAGTTATATCTCCAATAGAAGATATATAGATACTACCAGCTGTTATTGTTCCTCTACTAAGAGCTGTTGATTGATTTAAAAGATGGTCAATATCAAACATTTGTATTGGACCATATGCTTTTATATTACTAGTATTATCAAGACTACCTCCGTTCATTTGGATAAATCCACCAGAAGCTATAGTACCTGTTCCTACATTGTTATTTGCATTAGACATTGCAAGCAAAGTGTCTGGACAAAAAAATACCTGTGGAACTAAAACTTTAACTCCGTTGACTTCTTTTTCCACATACCAAACAATATCTTTCTTCAAATTTTTTATCTGTTCAGGTGAAAGAGAAATACCAATTGAAAGTTTTTGTTTCTCCATTTCATCAAGAGCATTATCTTGGAGCATCTGCATTTGTTCTACTTCGCTTGTTGCTCCGTTAAGATATCGCATTCCAGTCATATCTAGTATAGCTTTATTTACAAACTCTGTTTCATAGTAAGGATCACCTATGACTCTGATATCTTTTTCTGGATTGAAATTTATTCTTCCAAAAAAATAATTAGACCCATAGTAATTATCCATGTTTATATAATCTATATTTGTTTCTATCAAATAAGAAAAAGTAGGTTTTTTTTCTTCGATGATAACTCCAGTTGTAACATAAACTGAAATATTATCTCCTGTATCATCCGTATTTGCTGGAAGTGTGTTATCAACATTAGGTTTTGGCTTAACTTCTATTTTGCCAATTGTATAATCGCCTGTTGAATTACTATTTCCACCATTTAAACCAGCATTTAAAATATATGTTCCATTTAATCCACTTGGAATTTGAATTCTATTTGTAGTATCCAAAGATCCACTCTGTATAACATTACCTCTACTAACATATAGGCTACCTGTATCAACAGGTGCTGAACCATGTCCAGCACCTGCACCGCTACTATAAATCGTTACAGCTTTCACACCATTTTGAATTTTTGTATCATGTAATATAATTCCACGTACAGCAGAAATTAATGAATCTGAAAACGATTTAACTTCTGTTGCTGTATTTTGTTCATTAGCAAGATAAGGTACATCATGATAACCATAGTCAACACATACCCCCCAAATTGCCTCATCACAATATCTTTCATTAACGTTATACCATCTTTGCCACCAAGTATTAACATCAAAAGAATAAGTACTTACTTCATTAATTATTGTAGGCGTCTTAAATTCTATTATATTATCAGAAAGAATATTTGCGTCTTTATTATGAACCTTATTTTTTGCAACTAATTGGACATTAAACCCTTTTAATGATGAGCTATACTGAACTTTATTAGTAAAATCAGTTGTATTATATCCAGTCATTTGCCAGCTGCCTTGCATATCTCTCCATATTGGGTTACATGCCATAGCAGTAAGTTCATCATAAAAAGCCTGATCTAATAAAAACTTTTCTGGAGCAGAGCCATCTATATGATTTACATCTAAACCTTCTAAAAGCACATACCCTATATTATTTATTGATGTGGCTGAAATATACAGAAGATTTCCTGCATCAATAGTACCTGCAGTAATTATTCGACTTCCATCAGTATTATTTATAATATTAACTAAATTATTTACATCACCTTGGGCTGTAATATAAATATTCCCCCAACTAGAAAATATTCTGTCATAATTTGTCATATTTCCACTTAAGCTTATATCTGTATTCACAAGCGAAAATATAACAGAATTTGAATAGTTAAGTAAATTTCGTCCTGTTATTGATAGATTAAGTCCAGTTGATATTTTTCCGTAATTGTTAATATCAAGTGCTGTAAGATACATGCTTTCCCAAGAATTTAATTGACCGTTATTAGTTATAGTTCCGTTAGTCACTATAGAAAGCTCTCCATAACTTTGTAGCTTGTGATTATTGGTAAAATTATTTGTCATATTTAGCTTTATACTACCAAAATTCACAAAATCTTTTGGCAAGCTAACTGAACGAGCATTTACTGTAAGTAACCCATTTGTCTGATAACCTTCAAGAATAAAATCTGCTATTCCTAAATTTAATAATAACTCATTCCCAGAAATAATATTTCCGCTACCATTTAAAATATTTGTAGCATATATATTAAAAGCAGATTTTCCGTCATATGCTATAATTTTACCAAACCTATTATCTAGTATAGAATTACCTTGATTAATGTAAATGTTTTCACCTTCAATGATACCGTAATAATTAGTTAAATTATTAAGTGTCAAATTAGATCCAGAAATAGTGCCGTTTGTATTATCAATATTCCCTAAAATTATATCCCCAGATGCACCTATTGTAGCTGTATTTATAGTTTTATTATTATTCGTTATATTTCCAACTGCTACAATTGAAGTATAGATACTACTATATATATTATTCAAGTCACCATTGAACAATATATTTCCGCTCGCAATTATATTCCCGGTGTTTAAAGTTTGACCAATTGTTATATTCTCATTTGCAAAAATACTTCCAGAATTATAAATGGTTCCTATGAATAAATTTTGTCCTTGCATTTGACCATTATTTTTAATTTCATTTTTAACTGTATAATTTGAATCAATATAAGATATTATCTGACCATTATTTGTTAAATCTTCAGAAATTACAATTAGATCTTTAGCGTTAGCATAAATAAGACCAGAGTTAACGATATTGTTACCGTTTAGTTTTATATCACTACTCATTATAGTCCCATCATTCGTAAGATTATTCCCAGATATATATACTGACTCTCCTCCATAAAAAGTTCCAGAGTTAAATATATTCCCAAAATATATTGATAAATTATTACCAGCAATAGTACCATAAGTTCCTGAGTTAGAAATACTTCCACCTGTGACTAAAACATTGCTTCCAGAAATTTGAGCATCAGTGTTTTTAATATTTCCAAAAATTGTTAACTCTCCATTACTTACGATATTACCATAATTATTTACATCTCCATAAAGAGCAACATTAGTTATTGCCATCACAGTTCCGTATTTGTCATTTTTAACATCACCATTTATAGAAAGAGAAACAGAATAAATAGTACCACTATTCAAAATAACATTTCCATTTATTAATAAAGAATTATAGCTTATAAGTTGCCCACTATTTAAAACATCTCCAAATAAATTAAAATTTTCTGTGCCAAATACAAGTCCTTCATTTATCAAATTTCCAATTAAAGTTATATTGTTTGATTGTATATTGCTTTTATTGAATATATTACCGTTTATATTCAATGAATTTCCACTAGAAATTTGGCCTTCGTTATTCACTTCACCATTTAAATAAATATTACCAGTGATATATGTTGTATTTCCGCTTGCCATTATTCCAAAATTATTTACATTACCATTCAAATAAATTTGACTTTCACCAACAATTGTTCCATTGTTTTCAGTCTTTCCATTAACATTAATTATATCAGCATAAGTAACATAATAGTTATTAAAATCTTTAGCAAAGTTTAAATTCGTACCTTGAATAATCCCATAGTTTGAAACAACGTCAGACATTTTTATGATTCCGCTAACAATAATTCCATTTTCTAGATTATCAAGAAAAGAATAAAAATTTAACTCTTCGTCACTAGCTATTTGTCCGTTATTTGTAGTATTGCCTTTTATTTCCATTAATCTTTTACTGTAAATTACCCCTGTAGAAGTATTTATTAAGCTACCATTTATAGTCAAATTGTCATCTGTGATTATCTGATTAGTATTTTCAACTGATGAGTTTAATTGCAATGAGTTTTTTCCATAAAGTAATCCATCATTTACAACATTACCATTTATAAACAGATTATTTTCACCAATAATATTTCCACTATTTGAAACATCGCCATTTAATACAAGTTTTTCTTCTCCTGATAAATATCCAGTGTTATATACATTCCCTAACACATCAACTGACAGACCATAAAAATATCCGTCATTTGATACGTTTCCTTTAGCAAGAAGAGTTTTTGACCCTATAACATTCCCTTGGTTGGTGATGTCTCCATTTAGTACTAGATTTTCTTCACCATATAAATATCCAGTGTTATATACGTTACCTAACACATCAACTGACAGTCCATAAAAATATCCATCATTCGACACATTTCCTTTAGCAAGAAGAGTTTTTGATCCTATAATATTTCCTTTGTTGGTAATATCTCCATTTAATATAAGACTTTCTACACCAACTAAGTGACCTGTATTGTATGTGCTTCCTGATATGTCAGCTAATAACCCATAAAAGTAACCACTGTTAGAAAGGTTTCCTTTAACTATTAAAGAATTATTTGATACAATGGATCCACTATTTTCTTCAATATTACCAGTTATTGCTATTTCTTTCCCAAAAATATTTCCAGTATTTTTTACAATGCCTTTTATATTTGTATTTTCTCCTGCACCTGTATCACCATTATTTTTAAGTGTTCGAGCATCTACATATAGATTTTTTTCTGCATAAACTCCTTCTGAAACAGTTATTTCTTTTCCTTTGATATTAATATTTGCTTTTGCCATAACTTTACTGAAAGCAATATTTCCATTAACATCTATACTGACATCTCCAGCACTTGCAAGCATCTCTGCAGAACTATTTACTCCAACTCCAGCCTCTGTACTTACAAGGAATATTCTTCCTGAATACATAGAACCTAAAGCTTTTGCATCTAAAGCTATTTCTGGTTTTGTGTTTGTGTTATCTCCTGTTATTGTAACTACTCCATTGGTGTTGTAATCATAATTGTTAGTTCCTAGAACCATTCTTAATTCATCTTTTCCATATATTGGTCCATTTAATTCTGCTGTTCTTGCTATAATGTCAAACTTTGATTGATTAGTTCCATCAAGCCCCATACTACCTACAACAAACATACCTTTTCTTACATTAAATCCTTGTAAAGTTCCATTTGAATTAAAATTAGGTGTTCCTGTTGTAAGTGTTACTTTGTTCATATTTATAAATCCTGCACCATTTACAAAAATACCAT
>NZ_JBOFOR010000094.1:0-9901 GCF_051659545.1 Romboutsia sp.
AGGAATTAAATTAATAATGGCAGACGAGAAATTTACTTCTCAAACTTGCCCTAAGTGTTCAAAAAAACACAAACCATCAAGTAGAAATTATAAATGTACTTGTGGCTATGAAACTCATAGAGATATAGTTGGAGCGTGGAATATTCTAAATAAAAAACATAAATGCCATTTAGTGGAATTTAGAATAAACCATAAGCAACCAATTAATTTAAAAGTATCTACCGTTTGAGCGACCTGTCGGCGAACAACTTTAAGGTAGTAGTGGCGAAGACACCGTCTATTTTGCTTGGCTTTGTAACAACCTCTGATTATATCGTTTAGGTGTAATTAAGTCGTTAGCCACCAAGAATCCCTCTGCTTTAGCTGTAGGGAGTGTGTCAAAGATGTATTTATTACACATTGTGGAATGAATAGCGTTAATGAGAGCTTATATTACGGTGTTCCTATGGTGTTATATCCTCAACATTCAGAGCAAAATATGGTTGCAGATAGAGTTGCTACATTAAAAGCAGGGGTTATACTAAAAAGAGATAATCCAGAAGGTATTAAAGATGCAGTAATAAAAATAATGAATGATGTAGGATATAAAGATAATGCCGATGTAATATCTGAAAGCTTTAAAAAAGCTGGTGGAGTTAACGAGGCAGTAGATAGAATAATCGATATTGCGACTAATAAAAGTAACTAGGTATACATTTTACAGTTGCTTATAGAGTAGAAAAAATATCTCTCTAGTATTATAGAACTAGTTGACAAAACACTATGGTATGATAAACTAAGGTATATAGTATTTAAAACTATATACCTTAGAAACATTAACCAACTTATATAAATAACTGGGGGATAAATTTATGATTAGAATTATATCAGATTCATCGACAATGTACTCTATTGCAGATGGTAAGAGTAAAGGAATTGATATTGCACCACTTTCAGTAACAATTAATAACAGGACATACAAGGAAAATGAAGAAATAAACACAGAAGAGTTTATTGATATAATCAATCAAGGACATGTACCAATGTCATCCCAGCCTGCTATAGGTGAGGTTGTAGAATTATACAATAAATATCCTAATGATGAAATTATTAATATAACAATGGCAGATGGACTTTCAGGAACTTACAATTCAGCTTGCTCTGCAAAGATGATGGCTGACAATCCAGATAATATAGAGGTTATAAACTCAAAAACATTATGTGGACCTCAGAGATACTTGGTAGATTTAGCTGTAGAACTTGTAAATAAAGGAAAGTCAAAAGAAGAAATCCTAGAGATTCTTAATGATTTAATTGAAACGTCACAATCATATTTAATTCCAAATGATTTTGAATATTTGGTTAGAGGTGGACGATTATCACCTTTAGTTGGTAGAATTGGAAGTGCTATAAAGCTAGTACCTGTAATGGTAGTGGTCGAGGATGGAAAAAGAATATCTAAGTTTACAACTAAACGTACTTTTCCTAAAGCAATTGAAAAAATAGCTCAAGCATTTATTGAAGCAGGTGTAGATAATAGTTATTATATCTATATAAGCCATGCATGCAATGAAAAATTAGCAAATACAGCTAAAGATGTTATGCTAAAGAATATAACAGATGCAGATATAAAAATTAGTAAATTAGGGCCAGCATTTACCACTCAAGGTGGGCCAGGATGTATTTCTATACAAATAGTTAAGAAATACCAGGGTTTGAAATAAACGGAGTGATTAGGAGGCTTTAATGGATAAAGTAGAATTTCATTGCCCAAGATACAATGAATTACCACATATACCTTTATATAAAGAACAGGTAATTTCATTTATTGAAGAGGCATTAAAAGATATAAATATAAATACACAAGAAAAGTTATTAACATCTACTATGGTAAATAACTATGTGAAGCAAAAGATAGTAGAACCACCGAAGGACAAGCGATATACAGATAAACATTTAGCATACTTTATAGTAGTTTGTGTTTTAAAGCAAGTCTTCAGTTTAACAGAAATATGTAAAATGATTAGAATGCAAATAGATACATGCCCAATTGAACAAGCTTACGACTACTTTTGTGTAGAGCTTGAAGAAGCGATAAATCAGGCTTTAGTTACTAGAGATTTCTCACAAGCTACCTTTGAGGGGAAAAGAACACTACAAGGTGAAATGACTAAATCTGCAGCAATGAGTTTTGCTAATAAACTTTATCTACAAAAATGTATTATTGATAAGCAGTAAAAATAGTTTACTTTACATTTAAAGCATCTAAGGCTCTAGAGTTTAATACTCTGGAGCCTTTACTTTTATTATTATGTGACAAAGTCAAAGTTAAAACTATGGTACATTAGAGTATCTGAGGTATATTATTATGCTTAAACAACTTATTTAACAATTTTACTTGAGAAGAACTAACCTTTATAGGAGCCCTAGAACCTGAAATTTTAGATGATTTCTTTAGTTAAAATTCTAGAGTATAAAAGTTGTTGCCATTTATTAATTCTTTACTCCATATATACCCTTGAATATCACTCCAATTTATAAAATAATTGAAAGAAAGTAAACCATCAGTATATACAATTGTATGCTTGCCTTTAGGATTTAATATATATAAATAGATAGCTATGTATGCAAAAAAACTTATCCAATCACAATGCTCTAAAGAACTTAATAATACTTGGTTTAATTTTAGATGATTAAAATTTATAAAAATATATATGAAAATTAGTAAAGATATGATTATACAACCTATCTGTACATATTTTATTAATTTTTCTTCAAAAATAGATGATTTATAGGATTGAATATAAAAAAGTGGATCAATTTTATTATTAGAAATTTCACATTCTTTTTTATACGTTTTTATAATATCTACGATATATTTTCCAAAATATAACGTAATGAGTACAGTTAGGATAGGATAGTATAGATATAAAATAAAGTAAGGTTATTATGACTATTAATGTAAATATATCCTATACCAGCAATAGCAGATATAAGTAGAACTACCACTGTTGAAAAAATTACCAAAAATCTACTAAAATTAGAGGTTTTGTCTTTATAAAGTTTGCTTAAGGCGCTTGGATCACCCATTTGTTTTAATGCGATACTTGTAGCATCGCAAGTACTTACACCATTTTTAACATAATCTTCAACACAGCTACAAATATGATCTCTAAGTTCATCTTGTATCTCTTTAGCTTTTTCTTCTGTAGATATAAACCTACACACAGATTGTAAAAAGTTTTCTATAGATGAAGTATTTTTTACACTCATCAAATTTCACCTCCTAATACTAAATTCATTGTTTTACTAAATACTTTCCACTCATCTTCTCGCCCCTTTAATTCTGTAAGACCTTTTTTAGTAATTTTGTAGTATTTCCTACGTCTACCATTTTCAGCATCCCAAAATGACTCAATAAGTTTATTTTTTTCAAGATCATGTAAAATAGGATATAGAGTTCCTTCTTTAAATTGAAAAATACCATTAGATTTATTCTCAATTTCTTTAATTAATCCATACCCATACATGGGATCTTTTTTTAATGAATTTAAAATTAGTGTAATAGTACTACCTTTTAGAAGTTCTTTATTCAAAATCAACACCTCGGATTCCTATGTATTTGAGAGAATTGTATTTTACACTTTAAAGAAAGTCAAGAAGATTAATTAACAAAAAAATGAAAATTAAAGATTAAATAAAGTTTAATCATTAAGAAATTTACCGAAAACTTATGAGCTAATAGTTGACTATGAAGATGAGGAATATATTATTACAACTAATAGAAAAGTATAGAAGAAGTGTGAAATAGATGATAGTATATATTTATTACTAATAGAATTTTTAGATGGTGACAGTAATGTTGTTAATTATAATTTAAATATACACAAATAGGAGAAATAATATGAAGATAACTGTATTAGTAGAAAATAAATCAAATAGCGAACTTAAAGCTAAACATGGTTTATCACTTTACATACAAACATCAAAACACAAAATTTTATTTGACTTAGGACAAGACAAAACCTTATTTGAGAATGCAAAACTACACAAAATTGACTTATCAGAAATTGATACAGTTATAATATCCCATGGACATATGGATCATGGTGGAGCCTTAGAAAAATTCTTAAAAATAAACAACAAAGCAAAAATTTATGTTCAGAAAAAAGCTTTTGAAAAACATTATTCTAAAGTAATGTTTTTCAAGGTGAATGTAGGCTTAAATCCAAAATTAATGGATAACTCTCAAATAATATTAATAGATGGTGATTATAAAATTGATGATGAACTAACCTTGTTTACAGTAGATAAAACTTCTAAATGCTACTCTACAGTAAATGATGCATTATATACTAAGTACGGAAAAGATGATTTTTCACATGAACATAATCTAATTATATTTGATAAAACCACAACTTTAGTAATGGGTTGTGGGCATAGTGGAGTTGTCAATATTTTAGAAAAATCAAAAATATACGAGCCTAAAATCTGCTTAGGTGGATATCATCTATATGATCCAATTACCAAAAAAACAGTCCATAAAGAAGTTGTAGAAGAGATAGGAAAAGAAATCTCTAAGTATGATATTACTTACTATACTTACCACTGTACAGGTGAAAAAGCCTTAGAGTATTTAGCACCATATGTAAATGTATCATATTTAACTTGTGGAGAAGAGATAGTATTATAAATAGACTATAATTAGAAAATTTGTAATTTACACATTTTATTGTAATTCATAAAATTATTAGCTAGTAATAAGATGATTTCTATACTTAATAGAGGTCATCTTATTTAAATTATACTGGTATATGTAGTTATAAGAGCATTGTATAAGTTTGTATATAGGGATGCAAAACGTAGGAGTTTGTGTCGATTTAGTAAAATCATGTAGTTATTTTACTACTTTTACTTTGTTTGACAGTATAATTTAATGCATTTTTTTAGTAAAAAAAATAAAGGATTTTAATATACTTTAGTAAATAAAAAAGTTACTAAATATTATTTGAAAATATATAGAAAACATGAATAAAATACAGTTAAAAATACAGATTTTAATATAGCTAGAATTAAGTTGTTTTAATGTATAGACAGGTTAAGTATAATATAAAAAGGATATCTAGGTTATCGCTTCAAATATGTACAAGTTAATAGCGATATTAAATTGAAAATAAGTTAACTTATTTTAACATATTTAAGTAAATGTTAAAAATAAATAAAATGAATGGTAAAAAAATAGAAAAATATTGACTATAAAAATAAAAACTTATAAAATAATTCAACAGTCATCCATGTATATATTCATAATGAATACCAACAACGATATTTTAGTTATCTCATAATTTATGTACTAAGAAATGTATCTTTACCAAACTTATATAGCTTAATATTATAACATTCAAGTGATCAAATTTCTCGAATCTTTTCTTTAGGGGAATATGTTTTATAATTAAAACATTGCAAACCATATTGGTATCGAGATGAAATATGAAATAAGTTAGTACAACAATTAAAAAAAAATGAGGGGGATATTATGAAACTAAAAAAACAACTAGCATCTATTATAATGATAGGTGCCCTTATGACAGGATGTGCTGCAGGGGGACAAAGTACAAAAAAAGAAGAAAGTAAAGATGGTAAGCAAGTAGTTACAGTATGGGCTTGGGACAAAAACTTTAATATTAGAGTTATGGAAAAAGCAGCTGAAGCTTATTCAAAAGTAAATCCTGATGTAAAGATTGAAATAGTAGATTATGCAAAAGCAGATGTAGAAACAAAACTGCATACAAATCTTTCTACTGGATCTACAAAAAATTTACCTGATATAGTTTTAATAGAAGATTACTCAGCACAAAAATATTTAACTTCATACCCTGGAATGTTTGAAGACCTAACAGGAAAAAGGGGGCATGATAAATTTGCAAAATACAAAGTATCATCTATGACAGTTGATGGAAAAGTATATGGAGTACCTTTTGACTCAGGTGTAACAGGTATGTTTTATAGAACTGATTATTTAGAACAAGCAGGATTTAAGCCTGAAGATTTACAAAACATAACTTGGCAAAGATATTTAGAAATAGGGAAAGTAATACAAGAGAAAACTGGAAAACCTTTAACTTGTGAAAATCTAAATGAAATAAGTGGACTTTCAAGAATAATGATGCAATCAGCAAAAACTTGGTATTTTGATAATGATGGAAATGTACAAATAGAAAATAATAAGGCATTAAAAGAAGCTCTTACAACACTTAAAGAAATGAAAGACACTGGAGTTGTAAAAAATGTAAATGGATGGGATGAATGGGTAGGAGCTATGAATGATGGAACATCTGCAACAGTAGTATCTGGTGCATGGATAATGCCTTCTATAACTTCAGCAACTGATCAATCAGGAAAATGGGCTTTAGCACCAGTTCCAAAATTAAGTACAGTAGATTCAGTAAATGCATCTAATTTAGGTGGTTCAAGTTGGTATGTTCTTGGTGGAAAAGATAATAAAGATGCAGCTATAGACTTTTTAAATAAAACTTTTGGTTCAGACAATGATTTCTATCAAACTATACTTACTGATATTGGAGCTATAGGTACTTATATGCCAGCTCAATCAGGAACTTCATATGAAAAAGAAAGTGCATTCTTCTCTAACCAAAAAGTATACAAAGATTTCTCAAAATGGATGACAGAAGTACCAGAAGTTAATTACGGTGTATATGCAGCAGAAGCAGACAAAGCATTAAATAGTGTTATGGCAGATTTCTATTCAGAAAAAATAACAGTAGATGAAGCTTTAAAAGCTATACAAACACAAGTTCAAGGCCAAATAAAATAATTCAATAAATTCTGTGTGATTTATAATAAGTAGATTTTAGTTTTCCATTAAATGGGGGGGAAGGCAGAGTGAATTTTCAAGAAGCAAAAAAAAATAAAACAAAAGCAAGAAGCCTAGAAAAACACTACAGCCGTCAAGGTTGGTATTTCATAGCAGCATCTATTTTACTGTTTACTTTATTCATATTATATCCAATCATAAAATCAGTAGTACTTACTTTCAAAAGTGTAAAGGGACTTAATGCAAGTTTCGTTGCCTTAGGAAACTACAAAAGGTTGTTTCAAGATGAAATGTTTTGGACTGCACTTAAAAATACCTTTATTTTTTTAATAATACAAGTACCGATAATGCTAACATTAGCCATATTACTTGCTAGTATGTTAAATAATAAAAAACTTAAGTTTAAAGCATTATTTAGAACTGCAATATTTCTACCTTGTGTGACATCATTAGTTGCATATTCAGTATTATTTAAGATGATGTTTGCAGAAGACGGTATAATAAATAATTTTTTAATAACTTTAAATCTTATAAATGTTCCAATAGGTTGGTTAACTGATCCGTTTTGGGCTAAGGTTGTTATAATAATAGCTTTAACATGGAGATGGACAGGATATAATATGATGTTCTTTTTAGCAGGGATGCAAAATATACCTGAAGAAACTTATGAAGCAGCTAATATAGATGGAGCTAATGCAATTCAAAAACTTTTTAAAATAACTATTCCACAATTAAAGCCCATAATATTATTTACAGGAATAATGTCTACCATAGGTACGCTTCAATTATTTGATGAACCAATAAACTTAACTAAAGGTGGTCCAGGAACAGCGACTACAACTATATCTCAGTATATTTATAATCAGTCATTTGTATTTGCACCAGATTTTGGTTATGCAGCTACAATATCATATGCAATAGTTATTATAGTAATTGTATTATCAATAATACAATTTAAGATGGCAGGTGACGAATAAGATGAAAAATATATCATACAAAGGTAGAAAAACAATAGGAAGTATAATCAATTACTTGTTTTTATCTATAGTAAGCCTAATATCAATATTTCCATTTTATTGGATGGTAATAAGTGCTACTAACAATCGTAAAGATATAATAGTGGGAAAACTAACTCCTGGATCTGAGTTTATGAATAACTTAAATGGTTTACTAGATATGAGCAATATTGGGCAAGCCTTTATTAATACAACAAAATTAACATTGATTACTATGGTAATATCAATAATTGTAGCTTCTATGGCGGGTTATGGATTTGCCAAGTTTTCATCAAAAGGAAAAGATAAAGTTTATTCATTATTATTATTCTCAATGATGATACCTTTTGCAGCAATGATGATTCCATTATTCCAATTAGTAGCTAAGATGGGACTAGTAGATAATCATTGGGCAATTATATTACCGGGATCTATATCAATATTCTTAATATTCTTTTTTAGACAGAATTTTTCTACATTCCCAACAGAAATAATTGAAGCAGTTAGAATAGATGGAGCTAGTGAGTTTACTATATTTTTTAGATTGGTAGTGCCTTCTATGAAATCAACTTTTGCAGCTGCTGCTATATGGTCATTTATGACGAATTGGAATAACTTTATGTGGCCTCTTATATCATTGCAATCAGATGGCCAAAAGACACTAACATTAGTGCTAAGTTCATTATCATCAGCATATTTCGTAGAATACGGTTCGTTAATGGTAGCTATAGTAATAGCTATTACACCTGTTATAATAGTATTTTTAACAATGCAGAAACACTTTGTTGCAGGAGTTATAGGTTCAAGTAAGTAAAAATTAAAATATTGAAACTTATATATATAGCATAAGTTTCAATATTTACATCATATAAAGGAGTATAAAATTTATGAAATTCATATATAAAAAACCACAAAATGGATACCCGGAATGGAATAATAATCCTCAAATAACATCTTTGAATATGAATAAACCACATAATGATTTCGTTAGTTATGAAACTAAAGAACAATCAATAGAAGGTATAAAAGAAAATTCATCAAGGTATGTATCGTTAAATGGAAAATGGAAATTTAACTTCTGTAAAAATCTAAAAAGTATACCTGAAAACTTCCATGAAATCGATTATAATAATGAGTCTTGGGATGAGATAGATGTGCCTTCAAATTGGCAAATAAAAGGATATGGAATACCACAATATACAAACCTTATATATCCATGGCAAGGAAGAGAAGATATTAAACCACCATTTGCACCTGTTGAAATAAATGAAGTAGGATGCTATGTAAAATATATAAATATAACAAAAGAGCAATTAAACAAAAAAGTTCTCCTAAACTTTCAAGGGGTAGAGTCTTGTTTTTACCTTTATATAAATGGAAAAATAGTAGGATTTAGTAAGGATTCATTCTCTCCATCTGAATTTGATATTACATCATACCTAGTAGAAGGAAAAAATAAAATTGGTGTAAACCATAGTATAGATGTAAACTTCCAAACTATAATTGATAATCCTAAAAAATGGAGTGCAGAGCAACCAAACTTATATAAGATAATAATAAGGTTAGAAAATGAAAATAAAGAAATAACAGAATATGTAAGTTGTGATACTGGATTTAGAAGATTTGAAATAAAAGAAAATATAATGTATATAAATGGAAAACGTATACTATTTAATGGTGTAAATAGACACGAATTTGATAGTGAGATGGGTAGAGCAATAAACAAAGAAACAATAGAAAAAGATATAAAAATAATGAAACAATTTAACGTTAATGCACTTAGAACTTCTCACTACCCAAACAATCCATACACGTATGAATTATGTAACAAATATGGATTATACGTAATAGATGAAGTAAACTTAGAAACTCATGGTACCTGGAAATATGGGCAACGAGAAGAAGAAAATGCACTTCCAGGAAGTAAACCAGAGTGGACAAATGCAGTATTATCAAGATGTGAAGCTATGTTTGAAAGAGATAAAAATCATCCATCTATAATAATATGGTCATTAGGAAATGAATCCTTTGGAGGCGAAAACTTTAGAAAAATGTACAAATTCTTCAAAGACAATGATAAAACAAGAGTAGT
>NZ_JBOFOR010000095.1:0-3704 GCF_051659545.1 Romboutsia sp.
TTGTTACAAATGTAGGTTTCCCAATTGCTCTATCTATGTATCTCTTAGTTAGAATTGAAGGTAAACTTACTGGTTTAACAGATAGTATTAATGAGTTGTCTAAAAACATCACGAGCTTAAGATAATAAAGCTCAAAAAAATGAACTCTAAAATTAGAGTTCATTTTTTTATTCTTGCGTTACTTTCCACTTGAATCTAAATATCTCTAAAATTAAAATACAAGCTTTTATTTTTAGTATTTATCGTTATGTAACTCCTGTAATACCTTTAGAAATATCATTTTAAGGCTCTGAGAGATGTTTAAAGAACTTTTTTTCGTCTTTACATATATTTTTATATTCGATGTGTAAATTTCGCTTACATCATGTATATTTAATTTTTTATTGTTAATCATTCAAATATAGGATTAATAGGGGGAGTTAAATATGAAAAGATATTTTTTAATTGATACAGAAAATGTAAATATAAATGCTTTAGGTTATTTTGATGCATTAGATGAAGATGATGTTATTATTCTATTTTTAACTAATCGTACAGAAAAGCATTTTTCAGATACAAAAATAAATGAAATAATAAAAAGAGCAAAGGTCCAAAGAATACACGTTATAACTGGGACAAAAAATAGTCTTGATTTTCAACTGGTGAGCTTTCTTGGATTCTTAATAGGTGAACATAAAATTCAAAATTTAATTAATGAATATTACATAGTAAGTAAAGACCAAGGCTTTTGGAGTTCTATAAATCTTTTGAATAATTGCTCTGATAATAAAGTTGATCTTGTTAGCTCAATTAATGAAGTTAAAAATCAACATATTGAATTGGATTTATTGACTACTCAAACTTTTGAAAGTCTGTATGCAGCTGGTTATAGAGTAAAAACAGTTAATAAAATGTTAGGTATAATATTAAGTTCACAATCAATTATTGAGGTTAAAGATAAGTTTTTATTTACCTTCGGAAATAGTCCTGCTATTTTCAATAATTGTGAGGCTATAATTAATAATTATTTTAAATCTAGAAATTATGATGCTGCTTAAAATAATTTTGTCGTAGGTTTTTTATAACCTGCGATTTTTATATTTTTTGAAATAAAAAAAGCTACACATCCATAACTAGGCGCGTAACTTCTCTATTTCAAAAATCTAGATTTTTAAGTATCTAAGTCAATATAATACTTTCTGAACTAATCTCTGTCAATAAAAAGCATTAAAAACTTTTCTTATTCCTATTTATAATTGCCCTCACATAACTTTCAGACATATTGTATTTAGATGCTAATTCTTTATGATTAAACCCATTATACTCAGCTATGATTTCTCTGTCTCTAGCTTCTTTATATATCATTTTTTCAGTAGGAAAGTACACTGATGTCCCTCCAAATTCTTCAAATAGCACTTTAGTTATGTCTATACCTATTCTCATTGCTATATTTTCAAATTGTGGAGGTAAATCACTTATTTTTAAGTCCATAAAAAATATCCTCCTATAAAGTGGTTTTAACATTCTTAAATCAAAATACTTTTATATGGATATTCTACATATATTTTTAAATTCCTACTAAAAAACTACTTTCTATACTTTGTAAAATCAATAACAGGAGCTAAGACCTTCTTTTCTTCTTTAACAGATGCTTCCTTAGCTCTTCTTTTTTCAAGTCTTTCAATAAATGCAACTTTAGCTCTATCCATCATTGCTTCATCTACAACAATTCTTTCTAATGTCTGCTTGTCCAAATAAGTATGAACTCCATCTCCATCCATATCAGGTAATGCATATTCTAAATAGTCTTTTAATAATTCTTCATTAGACATGCTTTTGCTATAATACTGCAAATAATAATTTATGCTACCACTGATCTTTAACCAAAGCTTCTTATCATCCATAAAACACTCCTACTAAAGTAAATCTTACATCCCTACTCAGATTTTCTTCTACCTTTTAACTTATTTTTATCATTATATATCTCTACATTTTTTTCTTTAATCTTTACATCTTCTAATAATGGTGTAAGTAGGTTTTCAAATAGTTTTGACATAGTTATATTAGAATCTATAACAACAGTTTTTAATTTATCAACTATCTCTTTATCTAAAGTTACACCTACTTGTTCCTTACTTTTCTTCTTTTCCTTTTTAACTATATCATATATAGATATTGATGCTTTATTTGGCTCTGTTTCATGTATTACAGTTCTCTTATTTGTTTTTGGTAATTCTTCATTTAATATATCCATATCTATTTTAGGCATTTATAACACATCCTTCTCTTTTAGTTCTAAAACCATCTTCTCAATTTCATCTTTGCTAAAATGAGTTTGATTATTCTTGCTTAAATAATCACTTACACTCAACTTACTTAGCAAGGATTTCTCAACAAAAGTACTTCTTCTTATGAATGTATCAATCATTATACTTTTTAAGTCATCAAATTTTTGAAGATATTGATCAAACAAATCTGATACCTGAGTTCTTTGTTTTTCATATCCAACTAATACAGTTGCTTTTATATCATTATCTTCTTTTTCTAAATAATATTTATCTCTTGACCATAGCTCTTTAAATAAAGTAGCGCCTCTTAAAGAAGATATATTTTTATCCATAATCGGTACTATTATAGAGTCTGCAAGATACAGTATATTTTTAGCAGTTAAATTATAACTTGGTGACAAATCACAAATTATATAATCATACTTTTCTAACACATCTATATTCTTCATATACCATCTAGCTAGTACTTTTTCTCTAGCTGGTTGTAGACTTATTTTTTCATCTAACATAGCTAATCCTATATCTGCTGGTATTATATCTATATTTGGATAATTTTCATTTGGAGACTTTACAATTACATCTTCTGCACTAATTCCATCCACTATATCTATAGTTGTTTTATCTTCATGGTTTACTTTATATACATATTGTGTAAGATTTTCTTGTAAGTCTAAATCCCAAAGTAATATATTTTTATTTTTATCTTTTGCTAACTCGTATGCTGTAATTATTGACATAGAAGTCTTGTAAATACCACCTTTTATATTAAAAAAAGTTATTAACTTTGTTTTCATTTTATTATCTCCTAGTTTTTTAATTGTTTTTTTTATATTTTATCATAGTTTAATTTATTTTAAAACATAAAAAAAACTATGAAATAACTTAGTTATTTCATAGTTTTAAATTTCAATATATATTCCATGTAACTACATATGGATTATTAAACATGAGAGCTTAGTTCCGAATTAAGTAACCAATCTTTAAACATATTCAACTACAAACTCTATAAGATTAATATCATAATTGACTAATCCCGCAAAACTCTTTTGTTATATAATTATAACTAGCCATCTCATTCATCTTTTGGTAAATATAATGTTCATATATTTTAAAACACCTACTAAAAAACTGCTGTCTATACTTTACAAAATTAATTTACTTTCTTAAGTTTTTTTTTCAAAACTACCTCTTCTACAATTAATAGTGTTGCACTTATTATAGCTGATAAAATTCCTATTTTTGTACTATAAGCTGAAACTAATACCCCAACTAAAACTACTATCTTACCATTTAATACTCCATTTATTTGGTCAATATATTTTACATCTTTAAATTTTTCATACCAGTTTATCCCTAATCCATAAAGTATAAGTATGATACCTAGGACTACTCTTATAAGTTCTATTGTTTCCATTTTTACACACCTTTCTTTTTGTA
>NZ_JBOFOR010000096.1:0-3135 GCF_051659545.1 Romboutsia sp.
ATATTAAAGAGTGTTATAATATAAGTAAAGATGAAAATATGAAAGGGTAAAGTAATAAAAATATGAACTTAAAAAAGGGAATATACGAGCAACTAATAACAGACAAAATAAATGAAGAACTAAAAAATAGAAAAAATGAAATAAGTGTAAAAACTGAAGAACTAGAAAAAGAAGAAGCAAAAACGATACTATCAAAATATATCCAAGAAGTAACAAAGAAAAGTTTAAATTTAATCAAAAACAAAGACATAGATACTCAAATAAGTGTCTGTAATCAAATAATAAACTACTTATCAGAGGAAGTAGAAGATGAAGAAATAAAAGAAAATAATATATATAAAAATGGAGAAATACTATTAGAAATTGAAGAATCTAAAAACAAATCAAAAATAAAAAATAGCTCGATAAGACCTATTACACCAATATCTCAAAGCTTTTTATTTACAAACTCAAATAACGAACCTGACTTAGTAAGTGAATTGAAAAGAGAAATATTGACTAGTGATAGTATAGATATACTAGTATCTTTTATAAGATGGACTGGAATAAGGCTTATTAAAGAAGAGCTTATAGAACACACCAAAACTAAAAAATTAAGAATAATAACTACCTCATACATGGGAGCTAGTGAATTTAGAGCAATAAAATTTTTATCAGAACTTCCAAATACAGAAATTAAAATATCTTACGATACTCAAAGGACTAGGTTACATGCAAAAAGTTATATGTTTTATAGAAATACAGGATTTTCTACAGCTTATATAGGTTCTTCCAATATATCAAAAGATGCTATGACCACAGGTCTTGAATGGAATATGAAAGTAAGTGAAAAGGATTCAAAAAATATCCTAGATAAATTTAATGCTACCTTTGAAAGTTACTTCAATGATGAAGAATTTAAAAACTACAACCAAGAAGATGAGGAAAAATTAAAATACGAATTAAGAAAAGCAAGAGGGAGTAATATTAATAATGAAAATGAAGAGATAGTAAGTATAGATGTAAGGCCTTACCACTACCAACAAGAAATATTAGATTCACTTGAAGCTGAAAGAGAAGTATTAGGTCACAATAAAAACTTAATAGTTGCTGCTACAGGTGTAGGAAAGACTGTAATATCTGCATTTGATTATAAAAATTATGTTAAAAAGAATAAAGGACAAATAAATAGATTATTATTTATAGCACATAGAGAAGATATACTTGTTCAAAGTATGAGAACTTTTAGAACTATACTAAGAGATAGAAACTTTGGAGGGTTGTATACAGGGAATTATACTCCTGATAATATTGAACATGTATTTATGACTATACAAACTTTTAATTCTAAGAAAATTGGTGAAAATACAACAAAAGATTTTTATGATTTTATAATAGTAGATGAATTCCACCATGCAAGTGCTACAAGCTATCAAAGACTATTAGAACATTTTGAACCTAAAGTTCTTCTAGGACTTACGGCAACCCCTGAAAGAATGGATGGTAAGAATGTATTAGAATATTTTGATGGAAGAATAAGTAGTGAAATGAGATTAGGAGAAGCTATAGATAAAAAACTATTATCTCCATTTCAGTATTTTTGTGTAAGCGATGAGTTAGATTTAAGTAAACTCAAATGGATAAGAGGAAGGTATGATAGTTTAGAACTTACAAACTTATTAACGATAGATACAGTAAATGCAAAGAGAAGGGCGGACTTAGTTATAAGAAGTATTTATGACTATGTTACAGATTTAGAAGAAGTAGTAGGGTTAGGATTCTGTGTAAGTATAGAACATGCAAAGTTTATGGCAGATTATTTTAATAATAAAAATATACCATCAATAGCAATAAGCTCAGAACTTAATAAGGATGAACGAGAAGAAGCTAAATCAGGAATAGAAAAAGGAAAATATAAGTTTGCTTTTGTAGTAGATTTATACAATGAAGGAATAGATATACCTTCTATTAATACAATACTTTTCTTAAGGCCGACAGAGAGTACGACAGTTTTCTTACAACAGCTAGGAAGAGGACTTAGATTAAGTGATAATAAGGAATGTTTGACAGTGTTAGATTATGTGGGACAAGCCAATAAAAATTATAACTTCTACGAAAAATTTGCTACAATATCTAAGAAAAAAGGAAAGGTATTAAAAGAAGAAATAGAAAGTGGATTTGTAACATTACCTAAAGGTTGCCACTTGCATATGGAAAAACAAGCTAAAGAATACATATTGAGAAATATAAACTCTTTTATAAATAATAAAACAACAATAATTAATAAGATAAAAACTTTCAAAATAGAAAGTGACAAAGAAGTAAATATAAGTAATTTTATAGAATTTTATAATATAAGTCTTAAGGATATCTATAAAACTAAAAATACTTTTAGTAGGCTTTGTGTAGATGCTAATGTAAAAGAAAGTTTTGAAAACATAGATGAAAAAGTTTTAAGTACAGCAATAATTAGACTTATAAGTACAGATTCAGTTAGACTTTTAAGATTTTGGATTAACATTTTGAAATTATATAAGGATAATAAAAAATTAGAAGTATTAACAGAAGTAGAAGAAAGAATGCTACTAATGCTTCATTACACATTATACAACAAAGCTCCAAAAGATATGGGATTAAATAGTATTGATGAGTTTTTATCAAGGTTATACAAAAATAGACTTATATATGAAGAAATATTAGAAGTACTTGAATACAATCTAAGTCATGTAAAATTAAGTCACAAAAAAGATAACTTAGATTATGATAGTGCACTTGAAGTACATGCAATTTATAATAAAGAGCAAATACTATCTGCATTAGGTAAAAATACTATTGATAAACAATATCCATTAAGAGAAGGTGTATTGTACATTGAAGATAGAAAAACTGATATATTCTTAATAACTTTAAACAAAGTGGAGAAACACTTTTCACCATCAACAATGTATGAAGACTATGCCATAAATGATGAACTATTCAACTGGCAAAGTCAAAGTAGAACTACTATAGAGTCCAATACAGGACAAAGATATATAAACCATAGGGATACAGATAATAAGATATTATTGTTTGTAAGAGAAAATAATAAAGAAGATGGAATAACAAGCCCTTATGTATACTTAGGACAAGGAAAAATAGTAAATTATAGTGGAAGTA
>NZ_JBOFOR010000097.1:0-31644 GCF_051659545.1 Romboutsia sp.
GGTTGCCAGGATTTTTTAGACATTATGTCTTATATTGGAACCGCTAAAAAACATGGTATAAGTCCATTGTTAGCCTTAAAAAAAGCGCTATTAGGTAAAAGTAATTTTATTTTAACTTAATAGCGACTGAATAGTTACTAAAATTCAATATATTTTATTGTTTATTTTATTGATAAAAATGATATAATATAAGTAACAGGTAATTAAATAAAAAAAGAAATTACAATCTACTGTAATAGAGTGTGGTTTCTTAATTAAGTAAGATTACTTTTTGTTGAACTTAAGTTTTATGTTAAGCTCAATGTCTAGACCACTTTTTCTATTGGTAGTAGAAGAGTGGTTTTTTATTTTGCTATAAACAAAATTTACAGCTAGTCCAACAATAAATGGAATAACAACAAATGTTAAACCAATATTTATCATTTGTTCCATATAGGCTCATCTCCTTCCTACTAAGTAGGAACAAAGGTTATAAATACTATATGAAACCACCACTCTTAGATTGTAATTTTCTAAGTACTATTATATAGTAAATCTTTCATTTATTTAAAGTAAAAGTAATATATATGTAGAAGAGTAAAATATTCTAATTTCTCAGCACCTTTTACTCTTCTACATCCTCTATATCTATTCCCATTTGCTTACTATTTTTTCTATACTTTATGTATTCCTTGCTTCTATTTTTGTCCCCACCCAATAAAGTTTGAGCAAAAGCTCATAAAAGAATATAGATAAAAAAGGAGTTGTAGAAAAACTCTAAAAAAGTGTGATTAAGAAAACAGAAGAAATAGTAGAAAAAAAACCAGTCAAAGAATAAAGAGAATCTGGAAAAAGAATGATTAAAAATAAGAGGGTGAATAAAAAAAGAGACTAAGCTATTTGGGCTTAATCCCTCTGTTTGTCTTGTTTTTAGTCTTTATTTTGCATTATATTTTTCTTGCGTTTTGTCTTGCTTTTTTCTTCCTTTTTCTTGCCTTTAATCTATCTTTTGTAGATTAATCATTATTTTGTGGCATTAGTTAGGCTTTTGTGGGTACCTACAATTACTTTTTTAACTTTACTACAGTCTCAACGTGAGGTGTATTTGGGAACATATCCATACACTTAACTTTTTCTACTTCATATCCGTAGTTTTTAAATTCAACTAAATCAAGTACTAAAGTCTTTGGATTACAAGATATATAAACTATCTCTTTAGCTCCAAATCTAGATATATCTCTTATAGCATCCTTGTGAACTCCTGGTCTTGGTGGGTCAACTATTATTAAATCTGGCTTTTCTCTTAGGTTTTTAACTGTTTTAGCAACATCTCCTGCTATAAACTCACAATTAGTTAATCCATTTAACTTAGCATTTTCATTAGCAGCAACAACTGCTTCTTCTATTATCTCTATTCCATATACTTTTTTAGCAGTTCCTGCCATAACTTGACCTATAGTACCAGTTCCACTATATAAGTCAAATACAACTTTGTCTGCATGGTCTCCTATAAATTCTCTTGCCATAGTGTATAAATCTTCTGCACCCTTGCTGTTTGTTTGGAAGAATGAGAATGGAGATATTTTAAATCTAAGCCCTAATATTTCTTCTTGTATATAAGTTCTCCCATGTAATACTCTTAACTCATCACATTGAACAGCATCAGCAAGTCCATCATTTATAGTATGTAATATACTTACTAGCTCTGCATCTAATCCTAATGATAATAATTTTTCTTTATACTCAGTCATATCAAAATCTATTTGAGAAGAAGTAACTATGTTTACCATTAATTCTTTAGTATTAATACCTTTTCTAACTACAAGATGTCTTAAGTATCCCTTATGGTTAACTGTTCTATAGTAAGGAAGTTCTTTTTCATTGAAATAGTCAGCTGTAGTAGTTAATATTTTTATAAAATCTCCATCTACTAAATAACATCCATCAACTGTCATTATATCTATATGTCTTCCCTTTTTGTGAAGACCTAAAGTTAAAGGTCCATCTTTCATTTCATCTCCAAAAGTATACTCCATTTTATTTCTATATATAGTACTTTGTGGACTTCCTTGTATTCCTAAAAATTGAAAACCAAGTAGCTCTTGATTTAAGAATAAATCCATTACTTGTTTTTCTTTTATTTCTAATTGTTTTTCATATGGTATTGATAATATACTACATCCACCACATTGTCCAAAATGCTTGCAAGTATCAGCAGTTTCCATTGGAGATTCTTCTAATAACTCCAACATTTTTACGTCAGCTTTCCCACTTTTTGTTCTCTTTACAGCGGCTCTTACTTTTTGGCCAGTAATCCCGCCTTTCATATGTATATCTCTATTTCCATATAGACTTACAGAAGTTCCGCCAAACTCCATTTTGTCTACTTCAAATTCAATAATGTCTTTTTTCTTCACCTATATTACCTCCGCTAGTTTTTGTATCTATCTTTCTTCTATTAACCTTATTTCTTCTTCCGTCAACTCTCTATATTCTCCTAAATCTAACGTTTCATCTAGTTTCAATTTACCCATAGATAATCTTTTTAAGTATACTACTTTTTTGCCTACACTCTCAAACATTCTTTTAACTTGATGAAATTTACCTTCATGTATAGTAAGTTCTATTTCTGATATATCATCACTTTTAAGTATGTTTAACTGAGATGGCATAGTTTCATATCCATCATCTAAAATTACTCCTTTTTCAAAAGCCCTTGTATCTTCTTCTGTAACTACACCTTCTATCTTTGCATAGTAAGTCTTAGGAACGTGTTTTTTAGGAGATAATACTCTGTGAGCAAGCTTCCCATCATTTGTAAGTACCAATAGCCCCTCTGTATCTTTATCTAATCTTCCTACTGGAAAAGGTTCAAATACAAGATAAGATTGGTCTATTAAATCCAATACAATTGGATCATGTTTATCAAAGGTTGCTGATATATATCCGTCAGGCTTATTTAACATTATGTAAATAAATTCTCTATAATTTACTTTCTCACCATTAAATAATATTTCATCACTTTCTGGGTCTACTTGAATTCCTGGACTATTTATGATTTCTCCATTTACACTTATCATTTTACGTCTACAGTATATCTTTATTTCTGCTCTACTTCCATATCCTACGTTTGAAAGTATCTTATCTATACGTAATTTTTTAGCCATTAAAAATGTTCTCCATTCTCATAGTATTTTTCTTTTTCAAATACTGTAAATGCTAAATCCATGCTTTCTATATTTAAGTTATTTCTTATACTATCAGTTATTATTTTAGCTACTATATCTTGTATCTCTTGTCCTCTATCAAACCAAGATACTTCTACAAAAGGATATACTTCTGCTAACTTACCATTTCTTATTGCAACTGATTTTATGCACTCTATTTCAAAATAATCTCTTGGACATTTAACTGCATCTACTAGTTCATCAATCATTTTTTCACTTATTTTACATACTTTATTTTCATCTATTCCTCTTATTTTTATTTGGGGCATAATATTTCCTTCCTTCTTTATAATCAAATACTCTTATATTTATACAATTTTTTTCTACATCTATATTGCCTATAAATATTATTATACTTTTAATTTAATGTTATTACAATTTACTATGTACTTTTTTTATAAAAACGTTATAATATTAGGTGATGGGTAAATTTTAAAATTTAGTAAGCAATAATGTTATCAGATAGACTTAATTTAAAAATTTAATTTATATGGAGGTAGCGATATGTTAGTTTCTGCAAAAGAAATGTTAAACAAAGCTAGAGAAGGTAAATACGCAGTAGGTCAATTTAACATAAACAACTTAGAATGGACAAAGGCAGTATTATTAACTGCTCAGGAAAACAATTCACCAGTTATATTAGGAGTATCTGAAGGTGCTGGTAAATACATGGGTGGATACAAAACTATAGTTGGTATGGTTAATGGAATGTTAGAAGAATTAAACATAACAGTTCCAGTAGCATTACATTTAGATCACGGTAGTTACGATGGAGCTTTAAAGGTAATAGAAGCAGGATTCTCTTCTGTTATGTTTGATGGTTCTCATTACTCTATAGAAGAAAATATAGCTAAAACTAAAGAAATAGTGGAAATAGCTCACGCTAAAGGAATATCTGTAGAAGCTGAAGTTGGCTCTATAGGTGGAGAAGAAGATGGTGTTGTTGGAACTGGTGAAGTTGCAGATCCAGCTGAATGCAAAATGATCGCTGATTTAGGTGTTGATATATTAGCTGCTGGTATAGGTAATATACATGGTCAATATCCAGCTAACTGGGCAGGATTAAGCTTCGATACTTTAGAGGCTATAAACAATATTACAGGAGAAATGCCATTAGTATTACACGGTGGAACTGGTATACCTGCTGATATGATACAAAAAGCTATATCATTAGGTGTATCTAAAATAAACGTTAATACTGAATGTCAATTATCATTTGCTAAAGCTACTCGCGAGTACATAGAATCTGGTAAAGATTTACAATCTAAAGGTTTCGACCCTCGTAAAATTTTAGCTCCAGGATTCGAAGCTATAAAAGCTACTGTTAAAGAAAAAATAGAATTATTCGGTTCTGTAAACAAAGCTTAATTTGAAATTTACGTAATATAACATAGTAAAGTCCTTAATGTTTTGCATTAAGGACTTTACTATGTTAACTATAAAATTTAGATGCACCTATCAATTGTCGCTTTCCAACTATTGCTGATAAGTTAGTAAGTGATGCTATTTTGATTTCTTCAAAACTTATAATAAATACAAATTTAAAATCCATAAATGATTCATCTATGTTGTATACATTGAAAAAACATCTCACATTATCTAGTAAGTATTTATCTTGTAATTCTTCTTCTATTTCATCTGTTGCATCTTTTAAGTATGCCCTTACATCTTCAAATAAGACATTGAAATATGATTCATCTATATCTTCGCCTAGTTCTTCTAGTACTTCTTCTATGTCTTGAACATCAAATATATCTTCTGATAACTGACAATCAAATGCCATTATATTCGGTTGACTTATTGTTTCTGATATATCTTGCACATACTCAAAATCAGGGCGCAATCCTAAAACTTCTTTGACATCTTTGCTAGTTACATTTAATTTTCCTTTTTTATTTCTTAATTTTATTTCTATCATAAGGTCGCCTCCCCCATAGTATAATAACTGTTTAATTAACACTCTCTATAAACTTTTCTATGTCTATCCAGTTATTAACTCTTGTTATGTTCTTGTGCGCTATATCTTTATTATAGTTTGCATCTATTAATAATACTTTCATATCTTCGTTAGCTAGTTGCATTGCATTAAAAGGATTGTCTTCTATAAATATATGGCATTCTAGCTCTTTTGCCTTTTTTATTTTATAGTCACTTCCTAACAAATATACATCTATTTCTGCAAATCCATTCTTATGTAACCATTTTGTTGTAATATCTGTCAATTTTTGATTTCTAGCAGTTACGAAGTATAGATTATGATTATCTCTTAGCTTATCTATAATCTCTTTAGCATAGTCTACTATTTTTGCTTCCTCATACGAATGTAAATAATTTTCATGAAACTCATTTAGTATCGTGTCCATGTCCATTCCATATAGGGCTTCCCAATCATAAGTAATACACTCTATTTCTGTTATATTCTTGTTATATAGTTCATTTAAGTATGGAATAAAATGATATGGACTAGTTATAGTACCATCTATATCTATACATATATTTAATTTACTCATTTGTTCATCCCCCAAGCTATTGACCTATTAATTTAACAAATTATATCATATGTTAAATTATAAATCAAAATTCATAATTTAAGTATATGTATATAATACCAAAAGCTCATCTGAAAAGATAAGCTTTTAAGTAATTTTTATATTTTATTTTTAATTAAATATAGTTTCTTGTTTGTCAATTTTTTTATTTAAATCATTTAATCTTTCTTTAAAGCTAGCTATGTGTTTATCTGATAAATTTAAATACTCAGTTATTTTTCCTACGTATTTTGGATTTTTACTATTTATAAGTTTAATAGCATTATCCATTGCTTTTTCTCTTAATTCATATGCTTTTTTTACATCATCTCTTGAATTTTCTACAACCTTTGTATATTCTGCATTAGATAGGGTTGGTACCTCAATATTATCATATGTTGAAGCTACATCTTTGCACATATCCTTAGCATACTCTACATCTTCTTTTATGGTTGATAACTTTTTGAGATTTTCACTTATATTCTGAGTATATGGAATACATTCTCGCATTGGTATTAATGCAATTGTTTCTATTTCATAAACTTTCTTTTTAAAATTAAATACAAGTTCTTTATCTCTCTTTTTAAGGTTATAAGTGTTATTTTTATTAGTTATAGCAACCTTATTTGTTTCTTTTTCACTAATTAATATGTTTTCTTTAGATATACTACCTTTACTCTCTAAATCTCTAATTTCTTCTGATATATTATTTCCCTTATCCTTATTTTTTTTGTCTGTTTGCTCTATATTTGGATTAAAATCTTTTTCAAAGTTTGAAGTATATTTATCACTATATCTTCTATCGAAAGCATAGTTTTGATAGTACATAGCTTCTTTTATTTTATTTAATCCACTTATGTATATATTAGTTATAACTATAGTACTAACTAATACAATGTAAATACTACTATATATACAAGACTTTCTAAAATTGTTATAATTCTTAAACAAAACTATTAAGGGAATAAGATATAAGAATAAGAATACTAACATCCATCTCATTTATAAACATCTCCTTTTTTGCTTTTTAAAACAATTATCTATTCCTTGTTTTAACCATTTAGTCTATAGTATTTACATTTTTTAAAATTATTAATCCATTATTTTTATTAAATCAAAATCGGTATAATCACATGATGCTAAAATATAACCTACATCATTTCTATCCTCTCTTAGTCCCATTTTAAAAGATTCATTTCCATGTAAGTGACCATATACAACTTTTTCTACCTTATATTCTTCAAAAAGTTTAGTAAACAAAGATGCTTCAAGTCTGTCATTTGTAGGGGGGTAATGAGTTATCACTATAAATTTAGAATATCCTTTTTTTGTTGCCGCCTGTAATGATAATCTTATTCTATTTTCTTCTCTTATATAAATTTTCTCATCTTCTTCATCAAACTTAACTTTGTTAGGACAAATCCAACCTCTACCTCCACAAATAGCATATTCTCCATATTCATAGAAGTTAGTTTGCAAAAACTTCATATTATCGTACATTTTATTTAGACTAGTTACAGTTGTCCACCAATAGTCATGATTTCCTTTTACAAATATTTTGTTCCCAGGAAGGTTATTTATTATATCTAAGTCATTTTTAGCTTGCTGTATATTTATTGCCCATGATGTATCTCCTAGAACTAAAACTGTATCATTTTCATTAACTGTACTTTTCCAGTTTGCAATAATTTTTTCTTCATGACCTATCCAATTTTCTCCAAATATATCCATAGGTTTATCTACTGTTGTCCCAAAATGTAAGTCTCCTATCGCATATAAACTCATACATTTATTCCTTTCTATCAAAATTAGCTCTCTTTCGACGATGTTGTCATGCCTCCAATAGCTATACCCGTTATCTCAAATTTAAAGTTACTTATATTATAAACCTATTCTAAAAAACAAATAAGTTTTTGTAAAAAATATAGTTATCCAAGTATATGGATAACTATATTTTTTCTTTTTTTAGTATTTTTTGTACTGTTGCAATAATCGATCTATTTCTTTTTTGAGATGTATTATTTCACTTATATCTCTTTCATTGTCTATTTTGTCTAATCTTCTTTGATATAGTATTGCCTTATGTGTTTCTCCAACATTGTATAACTCTTGTATTTTGCCCAGAACATCTCTTAGTGTCACTGATTTAACCTGATATAGCACTTGAGCTTTCATTATATCTTCTCTTATTTCGCTCATTTCTTGATCTAATAGAAATGCCGCATCCGCTGCCCTTCTTAGCCTTACAGCTAAGTTTTCAGGTATAAAATGTTCATATTTATATTTTAAAGAGTGTTCTATAGTAGCCCAAAAGTTCATAGCTAGTGTTCTTATTTGTATTTCACATAAAATTTCCTTTGATCCTGCAATTGAGTTTATAGGGTATTTTATTATTACATGATAACTCCTATATCCACTATTTTTAAAGTTTTCAATATAGTCTTTTTCATAAACTATAGACATATCACTTCTAGTTTTTATTAACTCTACTATTGTGTATATATCCTCTACGAACTGGCACATAATCCTTATTCCTGCAATATCTTCCATTTCAGCTTCTATGTTTTCTATATTAAGTCTTTTGGCCTTTGATATTATAGATGCTATCTTTTTTGTTCTTCCAGTCACAAATTCTATCGGAGAATATTCTCCCTTTGCTAAAAATTCTTTCCTTATATTTTTAAACTTTACCTTTAATTCTTCAACAGCGTGATCATAAGGGGCTAATACTTCATCCCATTTTTCATATTCCATATCGCTCACCCTTTGTTTTATTTTTACAGTCATATTTATTTTATCATAATTTATTTTTTTTGGGTATAATAAAGCAACTCACCTTCACTTTGTAAATAGTCTATTTCATTTAAATCTTCTAAATAACTAATTACAGATACTAAAGATGTTTTATAAAAATAATATTCTTTGTAATTATACCTTAATTGGTTATTAATTATAATATTTTTGAGTAAATTTTCTAGTCCTATAGGGGGATATAGATTTTTTCTAACTTCATTAATATATTTCTCTAAAGCTTGTCTATTTTTTTCAATAAGTTCATAACTCTCTTCTTTTGAGATTACATTTTTTCCATGGCCTAGCACTAAATAGTCAAAATCTATGTTTTTAATCTTTTCTAATGATTTTATTTGCTCTTCTATATCAAATGTAAATAGGAAATCATATTTTCTAAGCACTTCAGGACTAATTAAAAGGTCTCCTGCGAAGAGAACTTTATCCTTAGTCATAATACCTATGCTCCCTGGTGTATGTCCCTTAAAACTCATCACATCCAGTTCTATCTTATCTAAGTTAATCTTACCTTCATTTATTACAACATCAACTTTTACAGGTTCTAAAGATTTGCTTTTTAATTTTCCATCTATAAATTTATTACTTTTTCCTCCTATTATATATTTTGAAAATAATTCTGGATTTTCCATATATAACTTGGAGTACTCTGATGATAATATATTTAAGTCTTTATACTTTTCCTTAAATTCATTGCAAGCTCCATAGTGGTCATTGTGTTCATGTGTATTTATTATATATCTTAATTTTATATTTTTCTCTTCTAATACTTCCATTATTTTTTTAGGTCTTAATCCACATAGTCCTGGATCAATTCCAAGACCTTCGTTATTATTATATAAATATATACCTGTATTAGTTCCCCCTTTTATATAATAAGTATCTCCCTTTATATTTGTAAGCTCCATATTCTCACCTATTTATAGTAATATTTTTTTTAATCTACAAAGAACTATCTCTCTTAAATGCTCATTTTTAGATAATTTAATTTTTATATTATAAGATACATCTTCATTAAACATAGAATCTATAAAATATTCTACAATTCCTCTATCTTTAAATTCTATATCAATAATATCTTTAGAGTATACCGTTGAGTCTAATATCATCATTTCATCAGCAAAACTTAATCTTGTTGCTTTATCTAAATAATACTTCTCTGGTATGAAATCTTCACAGTATTTTATTTTGTAATTTACAACTTCATCACTAATATCAAATTTATATTTATTTTTTATAAAATTCTTATATTCTACATTTCTTTCAGTAACATTATGTAGATTTTTATTGTAGTCTTCTTTTTTCCAATGCCCAAATAATCTGCAATTTAATGGTCTTACTTCATAGATTAAGCATCTATTATCTTCATCTTTAAATGGACATGGCTTCTTTTCTGTATACTCTAAAAAATAATAGTCTATTACTTTATTTAAGCATTTTTTTCTTAATTCATCCTTATCTTGCAAATAATTAAATATATTTATAAATTCTATTAAATTTATTCCAACAGACTCCATACAACACTTACCACATCCGTTACAATTTCCACCTGGTAATGTTTTGTATATTTCATTTAACTTATAAAATAATCTATTTTGCTTAGAATAATCTATGCAACATAAAATATCATTCTTTTTTATACTAGTCATTATTATTACTCCTTGTTATAATTATTAGGTTAATACAAAAAATTATTATAACACATTTTTTTATAATAATTATAGGAGGCTTTTATGAATCGATACACAAAAATAATAAACATGATGGATAGCTATTATACTAAGGACTATGAAAAGCAAAAGAAAAACATAACTAAGACTAGAGAAGTTAGAGAGGAAACTGTTATAAAGTTCTTCTTACAAGGTGATTGTGAAGTTTTAGTTATATTAGAAGAAACGGGAAAAGAAATTCTTATCGATGATTTTTCATCTGATGAAGATATAAAAAAATATTTAGGAGCTAAATTTATAAATAAAAAAAGATAATTTTTTATATTTTGAGTGTATAAATTAATTTTATTTGTCCATAATAATAATACAAAATTAAATATTTAACTCAATCTCCCCAATTTTGAGCCTTCGTTCCCCCAACGAAGGCTCCTTTATTTTTATCAAAAAATTAATAATTATTATAATAATTAGCACTACCTACTGAATTAGGTAAATCAAATTTTATAGTTAATTATTTTCTTATGGTTTATAATTGTTAAGGATAAATACTACTTAAGTAAGGAGAATGTAAATATGATTAAGATAGGTAATTTAAATTTGGATATAGATTTTGATTATAGAGTAATTAGAGAAGAGGATGATGACTTAGATTTATTCATAGACATAAATTATCGTAGCTTAGATATAGATGTTGGCGAGAACCAACTATTTGATTCTAGGATACAGTTCCCTTTTGTTAGAGCTATCATACTTAGACTAAATAAAATGGGTAATCTTATGACAGTACACTTAATGAGAGATATAGATTTATTTTCTGCATTCGCTAATTTTGAAGTTGATTATACCGATTCAATCATAAATATAAAGAATGAACACGAAAAAGTCTGTATGTTTAAGAAAAAATAAGGGGGCCTTAATAGGCCCCTATATCTCTTTTTTATTTATACTTAAATTATATTCAACTTAAATGCATTAGTCAATAATAATTTTCTGAATATTTAATTAATTTATTTAGCTTTCTTTTGACCGTAAGCTTTTTCGTAGATTTCCTTTAATTCCGTTACTAATGGTAATCTTGGATTAGCTCCTGTACATTGATCATCAAATGCTTCTAAAGCTAATCTGTCTAATGATGCAAAGTAAGTTTTTTCTTCTATTCCACAGTCTTGTATAGTCATTGGAACATTTAATTCTTTCATTAAGTTTCTTACAGCTTGAACTAAACTCTTAACACCTTCTTCTGTAGTGTTAGCTTTTAATCCTAATCCTTTAGCTATTTCAGCATACTTCTTGTCTGCTACGAAAGACTTGTATCTTGGGAATGCAGCAAACTTAGTTGGTGAAGTTGCATTGTACTCTATTACATGCGGTAATAATACTGCATTTGCTCTACCATGTGGTATGTGGAATTCTCCACCTAATTTATGAGCTAATGAGTGATTTACACCTAAGAATGCATTTGCAAACGCCATACCTGCTATACAAGAAGCATTGTGCATTTTTTCTCTAGCTTCTTTACCTTGCGCTGTACTTGCACCTTTATATGATTTTGGTAAATATTCAAATACCATTTGTATAGCTTTCATAGCTAAAGCATCTGTATAATCAGTCGCCATTACAGAAACATAAGCTTCTATAGCATGAGTTAATACATCTAAACCTGTATCTGCAGTTACTGCTGCTGGTACTGTATAAACAAATGTTGGATCTATTATAGCAACATCTGGAGTTAATTCATAGTCAGCTAAAGGATACTTTATGTTATTTACTTTATCAGTTATAACTGAGAAAGATGTAACTTCTGAACCTGTTCCTGAAGTTGTTGGTATAGCTACCATCTTAGCTTTTCTTCCTAATTTAGGGAATTTGAATACTCTTTTTCTTATATCCATGAATTTTAATCTTAAATCATCAAAGTTAGCTTCTGGGTTTTCGTAGAATAACCACATACCCTTAGCAGCGTCCATTGCTGAACCTCCTCCTAAAGCTATTATTGTATCTGGCTTGAATGCTCTCATAGCTTCTGCACCATTTAATACTGTATCTACAGATGGATCTGGTTCTACATCTGCAAATATATCTATCATAACTGGGTTTCTTCTCTTTCTTAAGTGGTGCTCTAAAGTCTTAACATATCCTAATTCTACCATCATTCTATCAGTTACTATCATAACTCTATTTACTTCTGGTAATTTTTCTAAGTATTGTATTGCTCCTACTTCATGATATACTCTTTCAGGTACTTTGAACCATTGCATATTTACTTTTCTCTTAGCTACTTTCTTTAGATTTATTAAGTTTACAGCTGATACGTTATCTGTAGTTGAGTTGTTACCCATAGATCCACATCCTAATGTTAATGATGGTGTATTTACGTTATATACATCACCTATTGCACCGTGAGTAGATGGTGAATTTACTAATAATCTACCCGTTCTAACTCTTCTACTAAATTCATTTATTACTTCATCATCATATGAATGTATAACTGCAGAGTGTCCTAAACCTCCGAACTCAGTCATATCAACACATCTTTGTATTCCTTCTTCAGCATTCTTAGCTTTTATACAAGCAAGTACTGGAGATAATTTTTCTTTTGATAATGGATGGTCATGTCCTACTCCACCTATTTCAGCTACTAACATTTTAGCATCTTTAGGTACTTCAAATCCTGCCATTTGAGCTATTGTATATGGGCTCTTTCCTACTATATTAGGGTTTAATGACTTAGTTTCTGGATTTATAACTGTCTTTTCTAATAATTCTTTTTCCTTTGCATTTACAAAGTAACAGTTGTATCCTTTCATTAATCCTACTACTTCATCATATATACATTCTTCAACTATAACAGCTTGTTCAGATGCACATATCATTCCGTTGTCAAATGTCTTAGATAGTATTAAGTCATTTACTGCTTGCTTTATGTCTGCAGATTTCTCTATGAAACAAGGTACGTTACCTGCTCCAACTCCTAATGCTGGTTTTCCTGAAGAGTAAGCTGACTTAACCATTCCAGGTCCTCCAGTTGCTAATATTAAAGAAACTCCATTGTTCTTCATTAATGCACTTGATGCTTCTAGCGATGGTACTTCTATCCATTGTATACAATTTTCAGGTGCTCCCGCTGCAACTGCTGCATCTCTTAATATTCTAGCAGCCTCTGATGAACATTTTTGAGCTGATGGATGGAAGCTGAATATTATTGGATTTCTTCCTTTTATAGCTATTAACGATTTAAACATTGTTGTTGATGTTGGATTTGTTACAGGTGTAACTCCAGCTACAACACCTATTGGTTCTGCAACCATTGTATATCCTTCTAACTCATTTTCTTCTACTACACCAACTGTTTTCGAATATTTTATACTATTATAAACATACTCTGTTGCGAATATATTTTTAGTTACCTTATCTTCAAATATACCTCTTTCAGTTTCTTCTACTGCCATCTGTGCAAGCTCGATGTGCTTATCAAGACCTGCTTTAGCCATTTCAGCTACTATTTTATCTACCGCTTCTTGATCTAAATTTAACATAGCTTCTTTAGCAGCTGTTGCTTTTGCCACTAATTCATTTATCATATTTTCAACACTAAATTCTTCTTTTACTTCTACTGCTTTAGCTTGTTTTGTATTCTTTGTAGTCATAATATTTCCCCCTAAGTGTATTTTGAAATTTATGTAAAACTGTGTTAGTTATTTAACAAACATTTTGTAATTCAATAATACATCCTCGGACTAATTGTGTCAATATTTTTTGTTTATTTTATTTTTTGAAAACGTTTTTATTTTATTTTCGTACTTTTTAGTCTTATTTCTAATTTTTTCAGTACTTTATTAACCATTATTTTAATATATATTTTAACTCACCTTATGACATCGTTAGTTAAAAAACAATCAATTTTTCTTTTCTTATATTATTTGTAAATAATAGTTGCTTTTTTGTATCCCATATTCAATAACATATTTTCTAAACTCATTTTTGTTTTTTTCTGAACTTCATTTAAAAAACCTTCTTTTATAAGTTTTTCTTCATACTCGCTTTTGTACTTATTTATATCATTTAAAACTTCTTGAATATCTAACTTATTAAAAATAGAACTTTTAACATCATATACATAAATATTTTTATCATCTATATAGTGTTGTAGTATTCTGCAATTTTTTATTTCTATAGTTATTTCTTTTCCATTGTTATTTATTATCTTTATATCCTTCGAGGTAATCCCTCCATTTATTACTCCATTGTATTTAATGATGAAAGATTTTTCTGTAAATGGTATTTTTATATTATTAATACTTTTATCTTTTTTTATAGTTACTATATTACTGTAATTATATCTAACAGTATTTAAATCTAACACTTGGCTTATGGTGTTTAATACTCTCGTATCTTCCATATATATTTTTTTATTTATATTGTATTTATATATAAGGTATCCACTGGTTATCATTAGTATAAAAATAGGTAATAATATATGTACTTTCTTAATTTTTTTTTGTTTTTGTAACAAATCTTTTCCTCCTTTTGATATAATATTTTTATTATTAATAAATATATTTATAGTAGAACTCAATTATTAATTATTAATATTAAATATTTATTTTTATCAAATTAATTATATTTAAATTATGAAAGGAGTATTAAAAATGACTTTATTAGTTTTCGGACATAAGAATCCAGATACCGATTCTATATGTTCCTCGATTTCATTTGCTCACCTAAAAAAAGCACTAGGTGAAGATGCTGTACCTTATGCATTAGGAGAAATAAGAAAAGAAGCAAAATATGCATTAGACTACTTTAAGGTAGATGCACCTAAAATATTAAATAACGTAAAAATTCAAGTTAAGGACTTAAGCTACGACAAGTCGCTTCCTTTAACTCCACATTCATCTATATTAGAAGCTTACGATATAATGAATGATTCAAGTGTTAAAACTATTCCTATAATTTCTGAAGGTGGAGAATTTATAGGCTTAGCTACTATGCAGGAAATAGCAAAAAGCCTTCTTCATCAACATTTTAATACTGTACATACTTCTGTAACTAACATCTGTAATAATCTTAATGGTTCAGTTCTTGTAAACTGTTCTGAAGAAATAAAAGGTAGAGTTGTTACTTTATCATTCGGAATGGATAATGTAATGGATGTATTATTAGAGGGTGATATAGCTATAGTTGGAGATAGATACGATGTTATTGAATATGCTATAGATACAAAAGTTAAATTGGTTATCTTAACTGGTAAAACGAAAGTATCGGAAGATTTATTAGCTTTAGCTAAGCAGAATAAAGTATCTATCATTTCAGTTGATTGCGATACGTATAAAGCTTCTAACTTAATAAACCAATGTACTTTCTTAAGTAACATAATACTTACTGATAACTTAGTTACATTTAATGAAAGTGACTACGCTGATGATGTAAAAGAAACTATGTTAAGTACAAACTTCAGAGCTTATCCAGTAGTTGATGATAACAATAAATTCTTAGGATTAGTTTCTAGAAGACATCTTTTAAATCCAACTAAGAAAAATGTAGTTTTAGTTGACCATAACGAATATGCACAAAGTGCTGATGGTATAGAACAAGCTAATATAGTAGAAGTTGTTGACCATCACAAAATAGGTGGAATAAGCACTGATGTTCCTATGTCATTTAGAGTTATGCCTGTTGGTTGTACATGTACTATAGTATATCAAATGTACAAAGAAAATAATGTAGAAGTTCCTTATGAAATAGCTGGACTTTTATTATCTGCTATATTATCAGATACATTATTATTCAAATCTCCAACTACTACTAACATGGATAAACTTGCGTGTGAAGAATTAAGTAAAATCGCTAAAGTAGATATGGAAAGCTATGCTATGGAAATGTTTAAAACTGGAACATCTTTAGATGAATTTAGTATAGAACAAATAGTAAATATGGACTTTAAAGAGTTTAATATGAGCGGTAAAAGAGTTGGTATAGGTCAGGTATTTACATTAGATATAGATTCTATATTTGCTAAAAAAGATGAGTTCTTATCTTATATAAATTCAACAGATTACGATATGTTGGTTCTTGCTATAACGGATATAATAAAAGAAGGTTCTTACTTAATATACAATGCAGATGATAAAGTTATCTCTGAAGCATTTAATGTTGAAGCTTCTCAAGGTGTATTTGCAGAAGGAGTTGTTTCTAGAAAGAAACAATTAGTTCCAAATTTAACTACATCTGTTAAAAATATGTAATATAAGCATAGAAAAAGAAAGGTTAAAACCTTCCTTTTTCTTTTTATAATGTTTATTTAAATCTTTTAAACATCTTGCTTCATATCTTGGTGTATTTTTGTGTGTTTTAGAATTTATTATCTATATCATTTTAAAATAAACTATTAATATTGTAAATAGTTTATTTTACGTAATTATAAGTAATTAATTACATTTTTTCTACATCAGAATAATCTTCACCGAAAGTATCAACAGTTACACTCTTCATTACTTGTGGAGCTGCTGGTCTGTCAGATCTATCTACAGAAGTTGCAGCAATTTCATTTACTACGTCCATTCCTTCTATTACTCTACCAAATCCTGCATATTGTCCATCTAAGTGTGGAGAGTTTTTGTGCATTATAAAGAACTGAGAACCACCTGAGTTTGGGAAATTAGTTCTAGCCATTGATAATACTCCAGCTTCGTGCTTTAAGTTGTTAGTGAATCCATTTCCGCTAAATTCACCTTTTATAGAATGTCCTGGTCCACCCATTCCATTTCCATTTGGGCATCCACCTTGTATCATAAATCCTTGTATAACTCTGTGGAATCCTACTCCGTTGTAGTATCCTTGATTTATTAATGTAACAAAGTTTTTAACAGTGTTAGGAGCTATATGTGGGTATAATTCTGCTACTATTTTCTTTCCATTTTCCATTTCTATAGTTACTATTGGGTTTTTAATTTCCATTTTAATCTTCCTTTCATTTGCTTAGTTTTATGTATTACCTTATATATTATATACTATATTGTGTATAATTTTCCCTATAAATTTAACTTTCTATTTATTTTTCTCTAGTATATAGCCCGCAAAGGAGGTATTTATATAAGCTTTCCTTCCAGCAGGCAAGCTGCAAGGGCGGTGCAGCTTACATAAATACCTCCTTTGCTCCGTAATATCTAGCAGTATATCCAATATAAAGCAATACTTCTATTCAATACAGCTGAAAGCATATATATGCTTTATTTTATTGCAAATTTTTCCCAAATGTTATATATTTATAACAAGAAGATAAAAATATATAACATTCGTTAATAAAGGGGTGGTATAAATGAAAAAATTTAATGAAATAAATAAGCTTGGTTTTTTTGGTATTTTAGGTTTTATAGGATTAATTGGAATCTATACAGGAAAAAAAGAATTCTATAGTTTTTTTGCATTCTTTGTATTTTTCCAATATTTAAATGTTATTCCTGATGAATTATTTGAAGAAAATTTAAAGAAATCATGTATCCCAGCTTTTTTCTTAACTCTTACATCATTATCAATATCGATGGCATTAGGAATGATTTCTAATAAAGTTTCAATATTAGAAAAGGGATTAGAATAATGACAATTCGAGCAAAAACGAAAGAATTTAGAGCAAAATATAATATGAACCAAGGTGAACTTGCATCTTTAGTAGGTGTTAGAAGAGAAACTATAGGCAATTTAGAGAATGGGAAATATAACCCATCATTAAAATTAGCATTTGATATTGCTAATATATTTAATGTAAGTATCGAGGAGATTTTTGAGTATATAAAAGATGAGTAAATTAATATAATAATTCTTCTCAAATTTAATATATTACGAAATAAATTCTAATTTATCAATTAAATAACCTTAAGAGAACAATATTTTAAATTAAATGTTAATAATGATGTGTAAATTGCATACTCCTATGTATATAATAGAAGTAAATATAAATTAACAAAGATGAGGTGTAATATATGCCACAAAATATACAACAAGAAATAGATAGTATAATTGAAGAAATAAATAAGGTTGCAGATATAAATAGAATCTATTTATTTGGTTCTTATGCCTACGGAAATCCCGATAGTAATAGTGATTTAGATCTTTGCATCCTAACTAATGATAGCAATATTAGAAAAAGAGATTTAATAAAAAAAATAAGAAAAGCTATATCTAAAACTGCAAATATTCCAGTAGATACACTTGTTTATGAAAAAAATGAGTTTAACGATAGAGCTATTGTATTATCAAGTATGGAGCATAAGATTGCATATGAAGGAGTAAGCTTATATGAACAATAAAGATATTTCAAATGAATGGTTTATGTTTGCTCAAAATGACTTAAAATCGGCAGAGTTTTTATTGAATATGAAACCATTACCTTTAGAGATAATTTGTTATCATTGCCAACAAAGTGCAGAAAAATATCTCAAAGGATATATTGCTTTAAATGGTGGTGAAATTCTAAGAACTCATGACTTAACTATTCTGAATAAAATTTGTTGCAAGTATAATAGTGAATTTAATCAACTAGAAGATGATTGTATAGAGTTAGTTGATTATGGTGTTCATGTACGATATCCATTTCATATCGATTTAGAAGTATATGATATGAGAAAAGCTATAGAAAGTGCAAATAATATTAAACAATTTATTTCAAACATTGTGAAATAATGAGATTTATAGCGGTAGCTAATCTTTAAACCATATATAGCTCATGAGTAAAGGAGCAATTTATGTAAGTTGCACCGACCTTGCAGCTTTGAGCGACCTGTCGGCGACATGAGCCTTCGGCGAATTTTGTCTGCTGGAAGGAAAACTTATATAAATTGATCCTTTGTGGGCTACATATTATAGTAGCTTATTTCTCTTCTTCATTTAATTGAGGTGTATCTTGGTATTCTACCTCTAATAAATCTAATATTTGCTTAGCTCTTTCCTTAGTTGAACCTTTTACTTCAACATAGTTTACATTTTCAGATTTTAAGAAGTTTAATATAGCTTCATCTATTTGTAAAGCTATGTCTTCTGCTTGCCATCTTACTCCGTCTTGAACATATCCAAATTCTCTAGGAACATATACTATCATGTCATAGTTTTGTATATCTTCTATTGCTAAACAGTATAAATCTTTTAAAATTTGTATTTCTTTTTTACTTCTAGTTTTGTTACCTAACATAAATCTTCCATATATGTAAGGTACAAAAGTTGCATAGTCTGTAAGAGCATAATCAAATGTAGATAATTCGTCTTCTAATTTCTTTTGACCTAAATAAATTCCATATTGCTCTGATATAGTTTCTATCATACCTTTATCTTTTAAATATTCTGTTGAATATTCTAGGGCATATCCTGCATTTAATCCTGCTATTTTCATTTCAACGTATAAATGTTGTATTAATGTAGTTTTTCCACATCTAGGACCACCTAAAACTGCTATTCTCTTAGTTGCCATATTTATATCAACTCCATGTATTATTTTCTAATTTTAAGGAACTTTTATATTATACTAACATTTATGAGTTTATTCAATGTTTTTAATACAATTCTATTTATTAACATAAAAATGTTCATATTTTTAGCAATTAGCAAAGCGAATTTTTTATTTATAGATTTAAGCTTATATATTTATACTATTTCCTATTTCTAGGCCTTCATAGTATATTTTTTCGCAAAATTCTTTTTCAAATCTTAGTGTATCATTTTTCGCAAATACGGTTTTAGGTCTAACTATAATTATTTCTTTATCTTTAGCTTCATTTGCTATTTCCTCTGGTAATTCATAATCATATCTTGTGGATATTATTATTATCTTATCCATATTATTATCAATCAAGGGCTTGATTAAAGTATTATTCACTAATCCACCATCAAGCTTATAGCCATCATATAATCCTTCTACTACGTCATTTTCAAACTGATTTCTCATATCTAAAGTTCCTTTTGGATTAAAAGGTAATAACGCACTATACTTTATACTATCTAATCCTTCTTCATAATTCAACTCCGATAAGTTAACTACCTTTTCTTTTAATCTTCTATTTTCTATTTCTATATAGTTCACATAAAAATCCATGTTATCTTGTTTTTTGTTGATAAGTGTTTTTAATCCATCTATTGCATATGAATTATCCACAGTGTTATCCACTATTTTGATACCGTTTTCACTAGTAGGCTCAATACTTGTCCACATATTGTCTAACTTTTCAACATTTTCTGTGAATATATAGTACCCATTTATTGCACCTATAGATGTGCCCGATATAGCATCAAACTTTACTCCTTTATTATGAAGGCTTTTTATTACTCCAGCTTGATATGCTCCCTTAGCTCCGCCTCCACATAGGCATAATCCTATTTTCATAAGTTTCTCTCCTTAGTTTATATCTCATAAAATTTATTGAATGTTTTATATATACTATAATGATCCTTAACACTACCTAATTCTCTTATAGAGTGCATTGCTAATACTGGACTTCCTATATCCACTGATGGTATATCTAAATGAGTAGATGATATTGGACCTATAGTACTTCCCCCTCTTTCATCTGACCTATTTACAAACTCTTGATACTCTACATTAGCTTCTTTACATATAGTTTTATAAACAGATATAGATTGAGCATCACTTGTATATGCTTGATTAGCATTTATTTTTATAACTGGTCCTTTTCCCATTACTGGTTTGTTTGTAGGATCGTGTTTTTCTGTTAAGTTCGGATGAAGTGCATGTGCTAAATCTGCAGATATCATGAAAGACGAGTAAATTGCTGCTAAAAAATCTTCTCTATCTTTATTTAAAGATAAACAAATTTTCTCTAATATATTTAATAACATGTTAGAATCAGCACCTTGTTTAGTAGAGCTTCCTACTTCTTCATTATCAAATACTGCTACTATATTTACTCCATGTTGTCCTTTTGAATCTATTAACGCATGTAAGCTCGCATGAGCCATAGATAGATTGTCTAATCTTCCTGTTGATATAAATTCTTCATTGGGACCTATTAAGCTTCCTTTTTCAAATTCATACAAGAATAAATCAAAGTCTATTATATCTTCTTTTTCTACCTTTATATTTTTACTTAATTCATTTAATAAAAAGTCATCCTTTTCTAATGAATCATTTAATAATCCTACTAAAGGTAACATATCTTTTTGTTTGTTAAGAGCATACCCTTCATTTACAGTTCTGTTCATATGTATAGCTATATTAGGTATTATACATAGAGGTTTTTCTAGGTTTACTATCTTTTCTTTAGGTTTTAAAATGTTATCACTTTTTAGAACTACTCTTCCCGCTATGCCTAAAGGTCTATCTAACCAAGTATTAAGTATAGGACCACCATAACATTCTGTATTTAGTTTTAAATAAGTATTTTCTACTGATATTTCTGCTTTTGGCTTTATTCTAAATGTTGGTGAATCAGAATGAGAACCTATTATTCTAAAACCCTCTTTTTCTATATTTTTTGAGTTTACTGTAAATGCAATTATTGCTGAAGAATTCTTAGTTATATAATACTTACCATCAACTTCTAAACTCCACTTATTACATAGGTCAACTTCTTCAAATCCGTTGTTTTCTAAAAGTTGTTTTGATGTTTCTACTGCATTAAAAGATGTAGGGCTTTCATAAATAAAATCTATAAGATTTTTTGCAAATTTTATTTGTTCCATTTTACTCTCCTTAAATATGTAAGATTTTTTTAATATTTATGGCTAAAAATTATTTTTAGTAAATAATTTTTAGCCATAAACTATATTTTTTATAGTATATCTAAAGTAGTGTATTCTTTGTTTATTTTTTTAATTCCTTGTTGGTCAAAGGCTATAGTAACATCGCTTCCCATCATACCTACTACAGTTCCTACTCCAAACTTAGGATGATGTACCTTAGTTCCAAGTATTATGTCATCTGGATTAGTTTCTTTAGTAGTATCCTTTACTGTTGCATTTACTTGGTTAGCTATTGTTGACTTATTTACATTGTTCATGTATTTTTGTTTATATTTATCTAATACATTGTAATTTGCTTTCGAATAAGTTAATTCTTTTTCCATTTTATTAAGCTTATCTATACATTCTTTTGGCAATTCTTCCATAAATCTAGATGCTATAGACGGGTTAGTTCTACCATATAAAGTTCTTTTTTGAGTTAAAGTCATATATAGTATTTCCTTTGCTCTAGTTATACCAACATAGCAAAGTCTTCTTTCTTCCTCTATATCTGATTCATTCATAGATCTTATTGCTCTAGATATTGGGAATAAACCTTCTTCCATACCCACTAAAAATACTACAGGGAATTCTAGTCCTTTAGATGTATGAATAGTCATTAAAGATACTTTATCATTTTCTTCATCTTCACTACTTTGAGATGTAAGTGCTACTCCTGTTAAAAATTCTTCTAAGCTTTGATCTTCACTACTTTTTTCAAACTCTATAGCAATAGATATAAATTCTTTTAAGTTATCTATTCTATCTTGAGCTTCTTCACTTTTTTCTTTAGATAATTCATCTAAATATCCTGTCGTTTCTAATACCTTTTCTATTAACTTACTAACAGGATATACTTCTTTTATAGTTCTTAGCGTTCCTACCGTATCAACAAATCCACTTATACTATTTCTAGCCTTTGTTGATATCTCTGAGTTGGATTCTATATCTATAAGTACAGAGTACATACTTTCTTGTTTTAAACTAGCTCTATCTTCTATTTTTTCTATAGTTCTAAGGCCAATTCCTCTTCTTGGTACATTTATTATCCTTTTTAAAGATATATCATCTTGAGGGTTTTGTATAACTCTTAGATAACCTATTAAGTCCTTTATTTCTTTTCTTTCGTAGAATTTAGTTCCACCATATATATTGTATGGTATTTGACTTCTATTTAAGGCATCTTCTACTGGACGAGCTTGTGCATTAGCTCTATAAAGTACAGCGAAATCTTTATAAGTTCTGTTTTGCTCTCTAGATATTTTTGCTATCATATTTGCTACAAAATCAGATTCATCTATTTCATCTTCAGATAATTGTATCTTTATTAGCTCTCCTTCTTTCTTTTCACTCCAAAGTTTTTTCCTTTTTCTTTCAATATTATTAGATATAACAGTATTCGCTGCATCTAGTATAACTTGAGTAGATCTGTAGTTTTGCTCTAATTTGACTATATGAACATCCTCATAATCTTTTTCAAACTCAAGTATATTTCTAATATCAGCGCCTCTCCATCCGTATATACTTTGGTCATCATCTCCAACTACACAGATATTTTGATGCTCTCTTGCTAATAATTTTACTAACTCATATTGCGCTTTACTAGTATCTTGATACTCATCTACCATTATATATTTGAATCTACTTCTATAGAAGTCTAATACCTCTTTATCTGATTTGAATAATTCCACTGTTTTGTATATTAAGTCATCAAAGTCTAAGGCACTATTTCTCTTTAAACGATCTTGATATAAGGCATATATATCTGCTATTTTACTCATTCTATTATCACTTAAGTGCATAGCTTTAAATTGCTTAGGGCTGTATAATTTATCCTTAGCTCCCGATATAGTACTGATAATCACCTTAGGTTCAAATACCTTATCACTTAAATTTAATTCTTTTAAACAGTCCTTAACTAGCGTTACTTGGTCTGAACTATCATATATAACAAAACTTCTATTATATCCGATTCTGTTTATATCTTTTCTAAGTATACGCACACAGCATGAGTGGAAAGTGCTTATCCACATATCCTTTGTATCTGTATCTTCTAATGTTTCTTCTACCCTCTCCCTCATTTCATTTGCAGCTTTGTTGGTAAAAGTTATAGCTAATATATTTGGAGCTTGTACACCTTTATCTTCTATAAGGTGAGCAATTCTTGTTGTTAAAACTCTTGTCTTCCCTGATCCAGCTCCAGCTAGTATAAGTACAGGTCCTTCTGTCTTTTCTACAGCTTCTCTTTGGGCAGGATTTAATGTATCTAAATTCATAATATTCCTCCTGTTTACAGTCATATAAATATATTCTAATCTATATCAAAGATTTGTTCAAATTTTAATAAACTCATATCTTAATCTTTTCCAATATTCCATAAATCTAAAATCTCTATATTATTAAATTTTGACATTTTTTTTTAACATCAATATATATTATATCTCTTATTTCCAATAAAAAAAAGATACATGCATATAGCTTTAAAGCTACATGCATGTATCTTTATATATATATATATATATATTCTAAGAATAATTCTACATTATTAGAGCCTGTTACTATTGGTGATATATTCAATCAATAAAACTAACTTAGTTTAAATGATGTAATATTTTAGTTAGAAGATATATATATAATTTAATTTTATTTTTCTATCTCTACCTTTATTTTTCCGTCTATAATTTGTTGCTTTTGATCTTCTACCAAATCAAGTATCTCTTTCGGTACATTTTTACTTGTAGTTGGTGCAATACCTACTGCATCATCTTTCAATCCATATACTACAGCTTTTCCTCCATCGAACTCGCCTTTTTTAGCTTTTGATATTATATCAAATACACCAATATCCACTCTTTTCATAGCTGAAGTTATTACATTATCTGGAGCTAGATTATTTTGGTCCATATCTACTCCTATAGCGTATTTATTCTTCTCTTTAGCTGATTCTATTGCTCCAGTTCCTACTCCACCTGCTGCTGAGAATATAACATCCGCTCCATTTGAATACATTTGATTTGCTATAGATTTTCCTAAACTTGCATCATCAAATGAGTTTGCATATTGAGATAATAGTTTTGTGTCTGGATTTCCAGCTTTAATCCCTGCATTAAATCCTTCTTCAAATCTAGTTATATTAGGTATTTTCATACCACCTATAAACCCAACTTTATTAGTTTCACTCATTTTTGATGCTATTAATCCTACTAAATAAGCAGCTTCTCTTTCGTCAAAAGTTACACATAGCATATTAGCAGGTATTTCTGTTCCTTCTTCTTCATAGTTATGATCTATTATTACAAATTGCTTTTCTGGATAAAGTTTAGCTGCATCTAGCATTGCTGTTGATGTAGTATATCCTACTCCTATTATTAAATTTACATCTTGATCTATAAAGGTTTCTATATTGGGAGCATAATCAGCATCTTGATTTGATTCTAAATATGTACCTTTTATTCCTAAATCATTTTTAGCTTTGTCTAATCCCTCTAGAGAAGATTGATTAAAACTTTGGTCATTAGCTCCCCCTTCTCCAAGTACTATCCCTACAGAATACTCTTTTTCTTTTGGTTTTTCACTATCTTGTCCCTCTTTTTTGTCTGTCGAACTACATCCTACCATCCCTATAGATAGCATCATCGTCATAGTAACCGCAGTTAATGACCTTATAAATTTATTCATATTTAATATCCCCCCACAAATATTTTTTATATCTAATAGTATTGTAGCAATTGTATATACACTTGTAAATATAATAAACCTTAGGTAAAAACCTAAGGTTTGTTCGTAACTAAGACTTCATTTTTCCAATACTTATATAAATCTTGTTCTTCTTTAAATAAAGGTATCTCTATGTTTTTATGAAGCTTTACTAACCAAGGCAACTCTAGTCCTGCACTGTTAAGTTCTTCTTCATTTACAAAAACCTCTTCTGTACTTCCACATGCAGTTAGATTTCCTTTATTTAATACATATACATAGTCACATATTTCATAAATTAAATTCATATCATGACTTGATATGACTATTTTTATATTATGATTTTTTAGTCCTTTTATTATATCTACAATTAATCGAGTACTTACAGGATCTAAGCCAGCTGTAGGCTCATCTAGTAAGACAATTTCATTTTCCATAGCAATTACAGAAGCTATTGCTACCCTTTTCTTCTGGCCATAACTTAAAAAGTGTACAGGTTTATTTATAAAATCTATACCATTTACTGCTTTCAAAGCCTTTTCTATTCTTATCTTAATAGTAGCCTCATCTATTCCAAGATTCCTTAATGCAAAGGCTATATCATCGTAAACTTTGGAGTAAAATATTTGTTTTTCAGGATCTTGAAATACTATTCCTACATTTTTTCTAAGATTAAGCAAACCTTTTTTAGTGTATTTTATTTCCTTATCTTTAAAGTATATTTCTCCTTTACTTGGTTGTAATATACCCATCAAATTCATAAATAAAGTTGACTTTCCTGACCCATTAGAACCTATTATTCCAATAACATCACCTTTAGAAAAGTCCATATTTATATTATTTAAAGCTATTGCATTTTTTTCATATTGATATGTTAGGTTGTTTATTTTAAACATCGCTATCCCCTACTATGTGAAATTTTCCATCATATAATTTCATATCTAATGATATAGACATATCTTCATATCTTTTCATTAATCTTTTAAATAATAAATTGCCTAAAAGCCCTATTGATTTATATGATGTTTTTAAGTCTATATATCCAAATCTCAATTGCTGTGACTTTCTAATATCAGAAACCTCTTCTAAAAATATAAATATAAATCTATACACTAGCATAGTCAATTCTATTACTGTATCTGGTATATGTATTTTTTTTAGTAAAAATAATAATTGATTAAACGGAGTAGTTAATACAAAGAAGTACACACAAGTTAAGCATGACATAGATCTAAATAATATGTATGTTGATGTATTTAAAGATTCTTTTGATATTCCTACATACATATTAAAAATATTTATACTGTAAATTAGAGGCTTTGAATCAAAAGATATATTTATAAGATTTGCAATAATTCCTATAAATAAAAAATATATTGGTATTTTTAATAATTTCAAGTAATTTTTAAAATCTATTTTGGCTATACAAACTATAGAAATACTCATTAACACCATAATACAACTTAAGGCTACTATATTGTTAACTAACATAGATGCAATTAATAAAACCATACCTATTCCAACTTTTATCTGCGGCTTTAAATCAGTTAAATTATTTGTATATGCATACTTATCTATTAAAAGCATCTCTATTTTCTCCTCCTACTCCCCAAATAATATCCTATAATCCCTGCACCTAAAGCTGCTTGGACTGAAAATATTAAACTTTCGATTTCTCCACTTGGAGGTTCATATATACTACTAAACCACGGCTTATACTCCGGATTTATTTCATTTATTACATTTTGTGCCTTCCCATCTGCACCACCATATTCTGCACTTGAATTTAAAATTAAAGGTGCCACAATAATAAGCACTGCAATAATAAGAAGTACAATGTTATTTTTACTTATCTGTTTGATATTCATTTTCATCGTACCCAATTTCCCTTCCTTCTTTTTCTGTTATTAAATTATAAATCACAGTTGTAAGTATACCTTCTGCTATTGCAATTGGTATTTGGGTCATAAGGAAAACTCCTAAAAACTTTCCTATAGATGCAATAACACCGCCTGCTGGATCAGGAAAGGCTATAGCTAATTGTAATGCTGTAACTATATATGCAGCTATATCACCTAAAGCCGCACTTATAAATACACAAGTTCCAACTTTTATATTTCTCTTTTTTAAAAACTTAAATAGTAAAAAAGAAACTATCGGTCCTACTACCGCCATGGAAAATGCATTAGCTCCTAATGTTGTTATTCCTCCATGTGCTAAAAGTAAGGCTTGAAATAAAAGTACGATTGTTCCTAAAACTACCATTACACTTGGACCAAATAATATAGCCCCAAGTCCTACTCCTGTTGGATGAGAACAACTTCCTGTTAAAGAAGGTATCTTTAACGCTGACAGTACAAATACAAATGCACCACACAGAGCTAATAATACTTTCTTTTTAGGCTCTTCTTTAACGATCTTATTTATGGATTTTAGTCCTGTTAAAAAAAATGGTACAAATATAATACTCCATATAATAGACCATTTTAACGGTAAGAATCCTTCCATTATATGCATCGCATTTGATGTTACTGGATTTAATATAACAAACATAAATGCAGCAGCTAAAATTAATCTTAATTTTTTCATAAGAATCTCCTTTTTGTAAATAAAGATGTAATGCTTAAAATTTACTTTAACTAAGCGACGTATGGATAATCAAACACTTCGCTTAAGCGTAAAAAAGTCTAACCATTGGGTTAGACTTTTCTATATCAATACTAATTTATAAAATAAAGTATCTTAAGAAATTATCTTCCTCCCCGAAGAAATCACTTAAATACCTAGGCAGGTCTCCTGACTTGGCTTCACTTTACTCCTTTACCTTCCCATAGTATAACGTACTACAGTGGTTATAATTAAAGTTTCATCTGCCTTACAGTAGCGGGGGCTGTAGAGGATTTTAACCTCTTTCCCTATTAATCTTTATATAAGAACCTAAGATATTTATCTATTAATTTTTAATCTAGCGAAAAGGATGGATAAACCCTTACTATACTCTATTCTATGCGTTATCCTTTTATCCTTCTTTTTAATTTCTAATTACTTTTTTTAAATACATAGAAACTATTTCTGAAAATCTTTCAATTTCTTTTGTGTAAATAAAATCTTTTCCATAAATTAGTTTTTCTGCTTCTAATTCACTCTCTTTTCCTGTAAATACTCCAAGTACTAGTATGCCTTTCTTTCTAGCATTTCTAACTTCATTAGCAGTGTCTTTTACTCCGACCACTCCTCTATATGCAGTTTCCCCTCTAATAGTTCTTTCTCTATCTTTGCCTATCTTAACATCATTAGGTCTTCCATCACTTAATACTATTAAAATTTTATTTTCTTCATCTCTATTTAATAATTCTTCACTTGCAGCTTTTATGGCAAGTCCATCTCTATTATTTCCTGCACAAAAATATTCAAATATATTTTCACTTGTATGTATACTATCATCATAATCTTTAAATCGTTTCATAATAGTATAATCCATAAAACTTGAAAAACCCATTACCCTATTAGGTATATTTGCCATAGTCAAAGCCATTGCTATTATATAAGCTTGTGCTGCCACATTAGCTTGATTTCTACTTTGAGAGCCACTAGCATCTAGTAATATATCTATAATATATTTACCTTTTTCATTTACTATATCTCTATAGAATATTTTATTATTGCTACTTCTTGATACTCTCCAAGCTCTTTGGGCATATACACTTCCATAATCTGAATACACTCTACTAGTTTCACTTTCTTCTATTAAAATTCTGGATATATTATCCTTCAACTTAGTTATATTTCTTTTATGTATTTTATGTTTTTCTCTGTACTTACCAAGGTTGTTTTCTTTTTGTCTTGTTACATATTTTATTTGTGCCATATTACTACACTCACTTCTCAAGACTCCATCAGTAAAATGAATTCTACAACCTTCATGAACATTTCTACAATTTTTAGTTTCAATTTTTTTTATTTGACTTGAACTTAAATATGTTTTTCCATAATAATGTTCCATTTTTTTATAAATCTTATCTACAGTTTCTTCGTCTACATAGATTATTCTATTCGCCCCTTGTTGTTGTTCTTTTATCTCACATTCTCCTATACTTTCAACTAACATTGAAGATGAAATTTCATTTATTTCACTTTCTATATACTTATCTTCAACATCATTGTAAAGCTCTTCATACATAAAATCTGAAAATGTATCAAAATTTATATCTTCATTTCCTATATAGTCATTGTTTGAATGTTGATAATCAACATCGCTATTATGTGCACTATCTTGAAAGTATTTTAAGTATATATTATCTATTTCTTTTAAGATTTCTAACATATCACCTTGTACATCTATCTTTTTTATACTATTTATAATTCGCCTGCCATGCCCATCTATTGTTGGATGTTTTCCCATATTTTCTAAAACAATGACATATTTTATTTTTTCAACTACATCATCATTATAGATTTTAGTAAAAGTCGAAAGTATATCTTTATAAGCTTTTTGCCTTATTTCTTCTACTCCTGGTCTCTCCTCTATCACTTTACATTCTGTAATTCTATTAAAAACTATTTGAGCTAAGGTTGAAATTATTTTTAAATCATATCCATATTTAACTCTATTTACAAGATATTTTTTAACTGTCCCCCAGTCTACATACTTATGCATTGCACCTTCCATTATAGCAAAATACAACGCTACTTCCTTAGATGAGTAATCCTGTTTTAACACATTTACATTTTCTTCATATTTTCCTGATATAGTCCACGATAGATTATTTACTCTATTTTCAAATTCATAATCACTATATATCCATTTCATAGTTATCCCCTAATAATATAATTAGTTTCCATATTTTATTATCTATTTACTGTTTTGGAAATATATCTTTAGTTTGCCACTTGCTAGGTACTCTAGTTGTAACAATATCTCCAACAATTTCTTTTTCATAAATGTCAAAACTTTTGCTCGTTATACCCATATCAATCGCTAATTTTGGATTTAATCCTCTTCTTATTGTTTTTAAAGAACCAATTAATCCTCTTAAATCAATTGATTTGCTAGATATTTCTCCATTTTTAGATTTAAGTTGCAAATCTAAAAATATGCCAGCAAATTGATTTAGTTTTTCATCATCTGCATCTGGAAATTCATTTTTTAAAATCAACATAAGTTTGTCTTCTTCAACTGAAGGAATGTCTATAACCATAAATCTAGATACTAAAGCTTCATTTAATTCTTTAGTTCCTGCATATTCATAGTTCATAGTACCAATAAATCTAGTCGCTTCATGTAATTTAATTCTTTCATAACCTGGTACATCTATTACTCTTCTATGATCTAGTGCTGAATGTAGCACTGCAATAGCGTCATTTTTAGCCATATTTATTTCGTCAAATACGCCAATTCCTCCATTTATTGCACATTCATAAACAGACCCTCTTCTTAGTTTTACTTCGTTATCTATAAAAGTGTCTGTTCCTATTAAAGTTGTACTATCTGTATTTATGTGAAATGAGGTGTTCCATTGGGGTCTATTAAATATTTCTGATAAGTTATCCGCTAACAAGTTTTTGCCTGTAGCTTTTGGTCCTGATAATAGTATGTTTTGTTCTTCTAAAATAGAAGATATACACATTGAGATTATGTCTTTTCCATAAAAATACATATTAGATTTGCTTACTCTATATTCTAAATCACTTTGTAGTTCATAATATTTTCTAAAATATAACACATCTTGTATAAGTTGTTCACTTACACCTTGTTTTCTTAAATTTTCTATTATGTACATAGATATCTCCCTTTTATAGTTAATATAATACAACTATATTTTACCATAAAATTCCTAATATCGATTTACTTTTAATAATTCTTTTTTGAACGCAAAAAAAGATTAAGTGGCTACGTCTTACTCTCCCAGGAGGTTGCCCCCCAAGTACCATCAGCGCTAAAGAGCTTAACTTCTGTGTTCGGAATGGGAACAGGTGTATCCTCTTTGCTATAATAACCACATAATCTTTATT
>NZ_JBOFOR010000098.1:0-9352 GCF_051659545.1 Romboutsia sp.
TTATCTTTCAACGTAATCACCCTCACACATCCTTTTATATTTGACTCTTTGATAAGAGTATTAACATAAAAGGATTGGTAAATTCTGTGTGGAAGAACTTTTAATAATTTTTTGGCCTACTAATAGTATGTACTAAACACCACTTACAGCAGAGTAAATTTAATAACTAAGGTGTCTGTTAAAATACAGCACCTTTTTAATTTACAGAATTATATTTCAAAATGAAATAACTTTATATGTGTACATATTTATGCACACATATAAAGCTGTACTTACAAAATAATATTATATAATTATAATATAAATAAAACTGGAAGCTATAAAGCATTTGTAATGTGTTATAATATAAAAACAGTAAAAAAGGAACAATTAGTAAAGGACGGGAAAACATGAAAAAAAAATTAGAATATACAGCTACAAATACTGGACGTCCATTTTCAATAAAAGAAATGATAGCAGCTGCAAACCTAAAACTTGAAGGATACACAGACAAAGAAATAAAACAAAAATCAATGGAAGAAAACATATTTCAAGCCAGAAGTGAACACTATAAAAATAAAATAGCAAAAACAGTACTTATGAGATTAAACACATTAGATGAATATCTAATAAATAGAATGGCTACTAGCGATATAGAAACAGCAAAACAAATATTAATATATTCCATAATGAAAAGTGATAGATTTTTCTTTGAATTTATGGATGAAATATATAAAGACAAAATAATCCTTAGAGACTATAAAATAAACGATAGCGATATAAACATATTTATACAACGTAAACAAGAACAAATACCGCAAATAAGTGAATGGACAGAATCAACAATTAACAAGCTAAAGTCACAATATACATCAATGCTATATGAGGCTGGATTTATAAATAGAACAAAAGAGCATATAGAAATAATACAACCATTAATAGATTATCAACTAAAAAATCACCTTATAGAAATAGGTGATGAAGCTTATCTAAAAGCAATGATAGGAGAGCTATAAAATGAAAGATATACACCAAAGACTAAGTGAAATAAAAGAAAAAATAACAGAAGAATCATTCAGAGAAAACAAAGGACTAGGAAATGAAATAGGGTTCCATATATTTGACTACGAACCAGAATACGAAATGCTAGTCAGAGACTATATACACAATCTAAAAAGACAAATAGAAAGAGAACATGATAACATAAAAATCAAAGAATTTGATCTATATGAAATCATGCTAGAAGCACTAGACGAAAAAGGATACCTACAAAAAAACTTCCAAATGGAACAAAAAAAAGGAAGCGAGTACGTATTCAAAGCAACAGAAAAAACACTAAGACTAACATCTCAAAAAGAAGACAATAAAATAGTCCAATATATAATAGACAAAACAGCATATGACGAAATAGTATTCCTAAGCGGAGTAGGAAAAGTATGGCCTATAATAAGATCACATACTGTATTAAACAACTTACATAGAGCACTAGACCATGTTCCAGTAGTATTATTCTTCCCAGGAACATATGATGGGGGTTCTCTAATGTTATTCAATGAAATAAAAGACGACAATTACTATAGAGCATTCCAATTAGTGGACAAATACTAATCATAGGAGGGGAATAAATATGATATTAAGAGATATGTATAACAAAGAAATTGATAGAGATATCAAAGGAGTTATAAAAGTAGGACAAGATGACAACGAAAATATATATCAAGAACTTGATGAATACGTATTAACAGAAGAATTAAACAAGCACTTTGACGTATTCTTTGAAAACTACAAAAAAGGAATACTAGGTCACACTGATAAAATGGGTGTATGGATATCTGGTTTCTTTGGATCAGGTAAATCACACTTCCTAAAAATACTATCTTACCTATTAGAAAATAAAGAGATAAATGGTAAACAAGCAGTAGATTTCTTTGAAACTAAGATACAAGATCAAATGGTATTAGCAGACATGAAAAAAGCTACAGACACTACTACAGATGTAATACTATTCAACATAGACTCAAAAAGTGAATCAAGCTACAAATCTTCTAAAGATGCCATACTAAAGGTATTCAATAAAGTATTTGATGAAATGCAAGGATACTGTGGGGCACTACCATGGGTAGCAGATTTAGAGCGTCAAATGGTAAAGGAAGGTATATACGATAAATTTAAAGAAGCATTTGAAGAAGAATCAGGAACAACATGGGAAGAATCTAGAGAAGATATATTCTATGAAGAAGATTCTGTTGTTGAAGCATTAGTAAAAACAAGAAATATATCAGAAGATGCTGCTCGTAACTGGTTCAACAAAGCAGAAGAAAATTACACATTAAGTATAGAAAAATTCGCAAAAAGAGTTAACGAATATATAGAATCAAAACCTAACAACCACCACGTAGTATTCTTAGTGGATGAAATAGGACAATATATAGGTGATGACTCACAACTAATGCTTAACCTTCAAACAGTAATAGAAGACTTAGGAATATATTGTTCAGGTAAGTGTTGGGTACTAGTTACATCACAACAAGATATAGATGCCATCACAAAAGGGCAAGTAAAAGGAAATGACTTCTCTAAAATACAAGGTAGATTTAATACTAGACTAAGCCTATCATCAGCTAACGTTGACGAAGTTATCAAAAAACGTATATTAGAGAAAAAAGAAGGAGCAAAACAAAGCTTAGAAATACTATTTGAACAAAAAAGCTCAATCCTAAAAAACCTTATAACATTCACATCTGATACAGCAGAAATGAAAACTTATGGGCATAGTAGAGACTTTGTAGAAGTTTATCCATTTATACCATACCAATTCAACTTACTTCAAAAAGTATTTGAAGGAGTAAGATTACATGGAGCTAGTGGTAAGCATATATCAGAAGGGGAAAGATCATTATTAGGAGCATTCCAAGAAAGTGCTATAAGATACAAAGACATGGAATTAGGAACATTAATACCATTTTCAGTATTCTATCAAACAGTAGAAGCTTTCTTAGATAGTAGTATAAAATCAGTTATCTCAAAAGCAGCTAAAAACACAAGATTAAATGAATATGATGTAGAAGTACTAAAGGTGTCATTCCTATTAAAATACGTAAAAGAAATGAAACCTAACCTAGAAAACCTAGCTACATTAATGGTATCTAACATAGATGATGATAAAATAGAAACAAAAAAGAAAATACAAGAATCATTAAACAGACTTATAAGAGAAACACTAATACAAAAAAATGGAGACGACTACGTATTCCTAACTAACGATGAACAAGATATAAACAAAGAAATACAAAACATGCAAGTAGAAATAAGCGAAACTATAAATAAAGTAGGAGAAATAATATTTGCAGAAATATACAAAACAAACAAATTTAGATACTCTCCTAAAAAAGACTTTAGTTTCAATAAATATATAGACAATACGCCTCAAGGGCTTACAAATAATGAAATAGGAATAAAAATAATAACACCATACAATGACATAGATGAACTTACACAATACGATTTAAGAGCTATGTCATCAAGAGAAAACAACGTAATAGTAAAACTAAGCAATGATACAACATTCTTAGAAGAAATAGAAGAATCATTAAAAATAGAAAAATACATGAGACTTAACAGTGGTTCTAGATCCAACGCAACAATAGAAGCAATAAAAATGCGTAAAGGTGAAGAAAAGAATGAAAGAAGAGATAGAGCAAATCTATTATTAAGAGAAAACATAAGAACTGCTGAAATATATGTAAACAACAACTTACTAGAAATAAAAGAAAAGAACCCAGAAGATAGAATAAACGAAGCATTTAGAGCATTAGTTGATGTAGTATACTCAAAGCTCGGATATATCAAGAAAAACATAAGCACTACAAGAGAAATCCAAGATATATTATCACAAGATAATATAGTACAAATGGGATTTGAAGGAGCTAATGATGATGCCAACAAACTTGCAATAGATGAAGTAACTAGATTTGTAGAAAGATATAGCATAGGAGCATCTATAACAGTAAAAAGTATAATGAACAACTTCTCAAAAGCACCATATGGATGGGAAGAAATAGATATACAAGGTATAGTAGCTAAATTATTCAAAGAGCAAAGAATAAAGCTTGAATATAGTAATGAAAACCTAACATCTAATAATAGAGATTTATTAAACTACATTACAAAAAGAGACTATGTAGAAAAAACTAAAGTAAAAACTAGAGTAGGAGTATCAGCAAAACATATAAAGTCAGCTAAAGATATATGCAAAGATGTATTCTTTAGAACAATTACAAAATCAGATGAAGATGGAGTAATGAATGATTTTAAATCTATAGCTAAAGATAACTTACATGAATTAGATAAATTACTAGATAAATACAAAACAGTTCGTTATCCAGGTAAAAAAATATTGCAAGAAGGTAAGTCATTAATAGAAGAAGTATTAGATTATAGAGAGCCAGTAGAATTCTTCGAAAGAGTATATAAATTAGAAAATAACTTCATTGACTATGAAGAAGATAGTGAAGAAGTATTAAAGTTCTTCAAGGAAGGAAATACTCAAAAGAAAAACTTTGATACAGCACTAATAAAAATAAAACATGCAAATGATAATATGGATTATCTAGATGATGCAGCTAAAGGTATAGTTAACTCTATGGTAGTAATAGTTGATATGGATAAACCATACAACAAAATACATGAACTACCTATGATAATAGAAAGCTACAACGAAAAACTACTAAACTTATATGAAAAAGAAGCAGAAGTAATAAGACCAGTAGTAGACACTTACAAAGAAGAAGTAATCAATTATCTAAATAACTTTGACTTTGCAGATGAATATAGAAGTATGCACGCAAAGAAATTCAATGACCTTATGGAAAGGTTAGATAATGCTAAGCAATTTAATGATATATTAGCAATATCACAATTATCAGAGCGTACTAAAAATACATCTATACAAGAAATAAATAGAGAAGCAGAAAAAAGAAAACCAAAACCACCAGTGGATCAACCTGGACAAGTGGCAGTGCCACCTACACCAGCACCAAAGAAAACTAGAGTAGTATCTAAAACAACAATGATGCCACATCAACCAATGGTATCAAGTACAGAAGATATAGAAATAATATTAAAAGATATGAGAACTAGACTAGAAAAAGAGCTTAATGAAAAAGGTGAATTTAAGCTAATATAGTATTAATATGAAATATAAGTAGATGCAGAGATGATTACTTTGAGGCGGTGTAGATATGGCTATAATATACGAGGATAAGAAGATTTTACTAACAGAAGAGTTAGCAAAGAGATTTGTAAACAAATTAAAAAGTAAGAACTTAGAAGCAAGTAAGAAAAGAGATATATTTTTAAAGCAGGCTAAATCAGAACTCAAAGTAAAAAATGTAAATAATATAACCGTGATAACTACAAAAAGATAAGTAAAATAATAGTTAATATTTACAAATAGAGGCATTATCAAAACTTATGATAATGCCTCTTATAAAATAAAATAGAGGGTGAAATAATGGACAAATCTAAAGTAAAAAACTTTGCCACAAGTGCTAGAAATAAGCTAATCGAAGGAGTAAGACAAAAAGCTTATGGACTAGGTATAAGTGACAAAGAAATAAAAACAATAGAAAACTTATCAGATGGAAGTAGACTTGAAATAAACAATGAATACAAATACCTAACTAATAGCGAAGCAAAAAACAGAGACAAGCTAATAGAACAAATAGAAACAAAAGGCTATGAGCAAGTAATGGAAGAAGTAGCCTACACTTGGTTCAACAGGATAATAGCTATTAGATTTATGGAAGTAAACGACTACTTACCTACAGGAGTAAGAGTATTATCAAGTGAAACAGCTTCAAAAGTAGAACCAGATGCAGTAACACAGGCTCATTCTTTAATAGAAGAGCTAGAACTACATAGAGATACAGTGTTTAAGTTCCAAGATAACAATGATAGTGAAGGATTATTCAAATACATATTAATCAAACAATGTAATGCACTAGGAAATATAATGCCAGTAATGTTTGAAAAAATAGAAGACTACACAGAACTATTACTACCAGACAACTTATTAGTAGAAGGGTCAGTAGTTAGAGATTTAGTAAGTAATATTAGTGAAGAAGATTTTAAAGAGCAAGTAGAGATAATAGGTTGGTTGTACCAATACTATATATCTGAAAAGAAAGATGAAGTATTTGCAGATTTAAAAAATAATAAAAAGATAACTAAAGAAAACATACCAGCAGCTACACAGCTATTTACTCCAGATTGGATAGTTAAGTATATGGTGGAAAACTCATTAGGTAGACTATGGTTAGAAGGACATCCTAATGAAGAGTTACAAAGTGGTTGGAAGTATTATTTAGAAGAAGCTAAGCAAGAGCCAGAGGTAGAAACAGAGCTTGAAAAGATAAGGGAAGAAAGCAAAAGCTTAAGTCCAGAGGAAATAACAGTACTAGATCCATCTATGGGAAGTGGGCATATACTTGTGTATGCATTTGATGTATTGTATCAAATATATCTTCGTTCCGGGTATAGTGAAAGAGAAATACCAAGGCTTATACTAGAGAAGAATATATATGGACTAGATATAGATGACAGAGCAGGGCAGTTAGCTTATTTTGCTCTTATGATGAAGGCTAGAAGTTATTCTAGAAGGATATTTAGGGATATGGAGAGAAATCCTATATCTCTTAATGTATGTTCTATACAAGAGAGTAATGGATTAAGTAAGGTAGATGTAGAGTACTTTGCTAATGGAGATGAAAGTCTTAAGAAGGATGTAGAGTATTTGGTCGATGTATTTACTGATGCTAAGGAGTATGGTTCTATACTTGAGGTTGAGGAAGTTGATTTTGAGAAAATTGAAAATAGGTTAGTTGAGATAGAAGAAGATATCGCTGATTTATTTAGTAAGGAAAATAGAGAGAGAATACTTGGTGTAATTCCGAGTATTGTAAATCAAGGAAAAGTAATAAGCAAAAAGTATGATGTATGTATCACAAATCCTCCCTATATGGGAAGTAAAGGAATGAATACTGAATTAGGAGAGTTTGTCAAGAAAAAGTATCCTAATAGCAAGTCAGATTTATGTATGACATTTATTGAAAGAGGATTGAAATACACTTCATGTAGGGGTATTTTATCATTGGTAACTATGCATTCTTGGATGTTTCTATCTTCTTATGAAAAGTTAAGAATAGACTTAATACAAAATTCTACATTTGATACACTTTTACATTTAGGTATGGAAGCTTTTGAAAATATAGTAGGTAAAGTAGTTCAAACAGTAGCTTTTACAGTAAGAAAAAGAATAGTATCTAAATATAAATCTACAAATGTAAGATTAGTTGACTTCTATGATTCGAGAAGGTATGAGAAAGAAATCAGATTTTTTGATCAGAAGTATAGGCATGTATCGTGTCAAGAAAAATTCAAGTCTATACCAGGTACACCTATAGCATATTGGGCTAGTGATTTAGTAAAGGTTATATTTGAAAAAGCGGATAAGTTAGGAGATGTTGGTCAACCACAACAAGGTTTATCAACTACTGATAACAATAGATTTATTAGAATGTGGTCAGAAGTGAGTAGCAATAAAATTGGGTATAATATACTAAATAGTGAAGAACTTTTAAATAAACACTTAAAATGGGTTCCTATAAATAAAGGGGGAAATTTTAGAAAATGGTATGGCAATAATGATTCAGTGTTAAATTGGGAGAATGATGGTTTTGAGATAAAACAAAATGTAATACAGAAATATCCATATCTAAATGGTAAGTATGAGTTCGTAGTAAAAAATGAAAAAAATTATTTTAAAAGAGGGATTACATGGTCTAAGGTGACAACATACTTATTCTCAACTAGATATACAGATGTAGGATTTATATTCACAGATGCAGGAATGAAGTTGACAATTGATGATGAACTTATAAAGTATGCAGGTGCATTTATGAATACAAAGTTAGTTAATGAACTATTAAAATTTATATCAGAGACAATGAACTATGAACAAGGTAATATTTCGAAGTTACCATTTATAGTAACTAAAGATAATAATTTAAAATTAGCAATAGAAAACTTATTTGATATGAATATATGTATATCAAAAAAAGATTGGGATTCGTTTGAAACTTCATGGGATTTCACAAAACATCCTATAATTGAATTTAAATCAAATAGCATAGAAAACTCATTCAATAACTGGACACAGTTTACAGAAAAACAATTTAACCAACTTAAATCTAATGAAGAAGAACTAAACAGAATCTTTATAGATATATATGGATTACAAGATGAATTAACACCAGAAGTTGAAGACAAAGATGTAACTACCCGTAAAGCAGATAGAGACAGAGATATAAAATCATTCATATCTTACGCAGTAGGATGTATGATGGGTAGATACACTTTGGACGTAGAAGGACTAGCATTTGCAGGTGGAGACTTTGATATAAATAAATACAAAATATTCGAAGCAGATGAAGATGCTATAATACCAATCACAGATACAGAGTATTTTGAAGATGATATAGTATCAAAGTTTGTAGAGTTTGTAGAAGTAGTGTTTAGCAAAGATACTTTAGAAGAAAACTTAAACTATATAGCTGACACAGAGTGCTTTAAAAGAAAAGCTAATGAAACTAGTAGAGATTGCCTAAGAAGATACTTCTTAAAAGGATTTATGGAAGATCATCTAAAGGTTTATCAAAAAAGACCTATCTACTGGATGTTTGACAGTGGTAAGCAAAATGGATTTAAAGCTCTTATATATATGCATAGATACAATGAAAGTATGGTTGCAAAGATTAGAACTGATTACTTACATACTTTACAAAGAAAGTATGAGTCAGAGATTGATAGATTAGATAATGATATGAACTCAGAAGTAGTAACAGCTAAAGAAAAAGCTGCTGCTAAAAAGAGAAAAGAAGTACTTCAAAAGCAGTTAGTTGAGTGTGTAGCTTATGACCAAGTTATAGCTCACGTTGCTCATCAAAGGATTGGGATAGATTTAGATGATGGTGTGAAGGTTAATTATCAAAAGTTCCAAGAGGTTGAAGTACCACAAGGTGATGGTAAGAAAGATTTAAAGGCAGATTTATTATTTAAAGTTAAGATGTAGTTTTAAGATGACTATGTACAATTAATTGTATATAGTCATTTTTTTGTATTAAATATAAAAAAATGATGATAAAATTAAATATATAGTAAAATATGTAAATAAAGGTAAGCGTCAAAGAATATCCGACTAGAATGCCAATATTTTTTTAGCTAAAATATCAAGTATATAAACTTGAATATGGAGGCTAACTATGTCAATTGAACAGAGTGAAGTAAATTGGGATGAAATTCTAGAAAAATTTGA